>NZ_JBHUDE010000167.1:0-109522 GCF_042678205.1 Oceanobacillus luteolus | reverse complement strand
CCGATAATGATAAATTTGACTCAAAAAAGGATCCTAGCAAAGTTTTGATTGCTTGGATCCTTTTTAATTACTGTTTTCGGCTAGTTATGTCCCAGCCTCTTTTTGAAACTATAATATATAGTTAATAACAAACCATAGAATGCCAAAGAAGATGATCAGGATTGCGGCATATTTTATAAAGGCAACTGCAACTCTGCTTGAATCCGTTTTCTTTTCCGTTCTTTCAATCTCTTTATGCTCATCCATATTGATTCACCACAGATTAGTTTAGAATAGATTAATTATCGTTACCCAGTTATTATGTAGCCGAAACAAAAGACTTCGTTAAATACATGGATATAAAATAAGACTCTAAAATAATGGGTAGTAACATATTTCTCTCTCTAAGAAAAATAGTATATGTATAATAAACTGTTAGACTGGAGTTGAACACCGTCTCTGGCTGGCTATTAAACTAATCCATTCAAATTAAAGAGCCGAGAATTAAATGACTCGGCTCTTTATGGTTCAAGCGTTTTACTCATTTTGTGTATGTGTTAATTCTTCATAAAGATATGGTTTTCTGTCCTTTAAATAATCGATCTTTATCCGATGTTTGTATACCTCATCTAAATCTATCATCGTATTTGATATAAATTCCTCATTCACAGGTAATTCTTTAATCACTTTACCTCTCGGATTTCATATTTTACTTTTGCCGAATAGCTCCAGTCCGTGATCATCAGATATATGATTCACACCAATAGTATATACTAAGTTCTCTAGTGCTCGCTGCGGCAAAATCAAATCCCACATATCCATGTTTTGGGCCTTCCAAGCTCCAGGAATAAAAATCATTTCGGCTCCTTTTAGGCTGAGGATTCTACTCACTTCTGGAAATCCAACATCGTAAAACATAGCAATTCCAATCTTTCCATACTTCGTTTCGAATACTGGGAATTCATTGCCTTCCCGAAAATATATCGCTTCTTCCCCCTGTAAATGGGGTGCAGCATAGGATCCTTCCAGGTCGCCTTCATCATTAAATAATAAAGCTGAGTTATAAAGAACGCCTTTTATTTCCCTTTCTTCAGGGATAGGGGCTATGAGGTATACTTTATTTTTACGTGCTACGTTGGATAAAAATTGCACACTATCCTGAAAATATGTTAAACCCAGTTCCACTGTTTTTTCTCCTAGATAATTCAAATGATAACCAGTGGAAAATAGTTTTGGCAGGCAGATAATCTGACTTCCTTTTTCAGCAGCATCCTCAACGAATTGAGCTGCTTTTTCTAAATTTCCTTGAACATCACCCAGTGTTACATTCATTTGGATCATCCCTATGTTTACAAGCTTTGCCATATGCTGATTCTCCTTTTATTTGTTTGTCGGATATTTGCTGAAAAAGGTATATTCTTCCCCCAATATAAACATTATTATTTGAAATATTAACAACATTGGATGTAAATGTAAATGTACATAATGGGTAAGGATGTAGTAGGTTGTTTTCCCGTATTGGATACTAAGAAATAGGCAAAAGGGACTGTTGGAGAATATCAATTTGTGAAACTAGGAATTCAGGTTTTCTGTAATCATCTTTTTCATATCGATATTCCGCAGTTTTTTCTTTGCTTCCTTTGCCCAACTTTTTACCGCTTCGATGGAAACACCCTCATTCTCAGCAATCTCTTTTAGTGTCATATCTTCAATAATGTAATATCGTACCCATTTCCACTGTTTTTCCGTCAGTATGTTTCTTATTTGCTTCCACATATAATCATCCATGTTGCTGTCTAGATGAGTGGTTATGTGAGACTGAGTCGTTTCGCTTACTTGATGATACGTAGCCGTATCATTTGCACCTTCGTCCTCCGATGTTGCCAGTTTCTCATTTTCCAACCTGCGACTTTCTTTTCGAATGAGATCGATTAAACGATTGCGGATCATATAATTGAAGTAGGTGGATAGTGGACCTTTATCTGGCTGATAGTTTTTATATGCACTCCACATAGCAATAAGCCCCTCCTGATAAAACTCTTGATGGTGATCTCGTATGTTCAACCTGTGCAAATGGTAATGGATCCTCCGCTCATTTTGTTCATATATCTCTTCGAAGGTAAATTTCTGCTTTTTCAAGAATATACACTCCTCCTCTTATGGGTCCTTATAATCATAATCGAATGAACTCCATAAAAGGGGGCGTAAAAACTAGAAGTTATGAAAGAATCAGAAAACATTAACATTATTATAGAACGTTTGTTCCTTCGTGTAAAGTTAATTTTGTAAAATAGATAAAAGAATTTAGAAGAATAAAAAGGATAGTTAGGGGGAGATGGATGTTCGTTGTATATGGTCATATTATGAAAAATAATCCCACCTGTTCGTAAACTAAACGAACTGAGGTGGGATTTTGAGGAGAGGCTGGAATTTCTCTCAGCTTAAAAACACATCTTGTTAAATTCTTGGTATATTTTGTGCTCCTTTAGAAACTGAACTTCCGATCCTTCGTTTCAGTTGGAACAAGAATACTGTAATCAATAAAATGATTCCGATTCCATTCAATAAGAAACTAGGGTATACGAACATACAGCCAGCTACAATTAATATTATCCGTTCCCAGATGGTAGTGCTTGTTTTCAGAAATCCGATTGTTCCTGCTGCAAGTGCAATAATTGCTAGTGTTGCGGTAAATGTTGCTATTATAATTTCCGTCCATGAACCTTCCATCAGTAGAGCTGGTTTCAAAACAAACATAAATGGGATAATAAAACCAACAATTCCTAGCTTAACAGCCTCGATACTGACAGTATTCGGATTTTCATCTGCAATTCCTGCAGCTGCGTAGGCTGCAACTGCAACTGGTGGTGTTATTGCAGAAAAAATAGAAAAGTACACGATAAACAAATGTGCTGCAAGTGGTGAGACACCTAATCCGATTAAAGCTGGAGCCGCCAACATGGCTGTCAATATGTAGGCAGCTGCTACTGGCATTCCCATCCCCAAAACAATACAAATGAGCATCACTAAAAATAGGGTAGGGACGAGTAGTCCGTCGGTGAACCCTAGAACAATACTTGTCAGCTTTCCACCGAGACCTGTAGACATGATTCCTGCGATAATCATTCCTGCTGCGGCACAGGCAGCGGTTACCGGAATGGAAGACTTTGCGCCGTCGACCATCGCGTGGAATGCTGTTTTGAATCCAATCCGTGTGTCTTTACGGAACCAACTGACAAGAATAACTGCAAGAATACTGTAAAATCCTGTCCTTGATGCACTGTATCCACTCATGAGAAAATACACTAAAACAATTAATGGAATAAAATAATACCAACCTTCTATCAATACCTCTTTTAATCGTGGAATACTTTCTTCCTCAGGTGTTGGTAAATCCAATCGTACAGCTTCCAAATGGACCATCACAAGTAAGGATACATAATAAAGGATCCCAGGGATGACGGCAGCTATCGCGATTGTTCCATAGGGGATTTGTGTAACTGCCGCCATCAAGAAAGCGGAAGACCCCATGATTGGCGGTAAAATACTCCCTCCTGTTGATGCAGCTGCTTCAATTGCTGCTGCCATGGAGGGTTTGTAACCACTTTTTTTGAGTACTGGAATAGTAAAGGACCCAGTCGTAACGACGTTGGCTGTCGGACTCCCGGAAATGGAACCAAAGAATGCACTGGCTAAGACTGTTACTTTAGCTGAACCTCCCTTTGTTCTTCCTGCAATGGCGGCCGATAGATCAAAGAAAAATTGACCCGCACCGGCATGCTTCAAAAATGCACCAAATAAAAGGAACATAAACACAAATGTTGCAGCAACTGAGAGTGGAGATCCCCAAATTCCATTATAGCTATAGGCTACATCATTAATGATCTCTGAAATGGAAAATTCACGATGGTGCCATAAACCTGAAAAATGATGTCCCCATATACTATAACCAAGGCCAATAAACACAATTGCAATGATTGGAAATCCCATCGTTCTTCGAGCAGCTTCTATCGTTAAGACCACAAAAATAACGCCAAAAAAGAGGTCAAGTGTACTTAATGGGTCTAGGATAGGAATCCTTACTGAAATCCGTTCTGCTTGAGCTGAAAAATACACTCCTGAAGATAATGCTAACAGTGCAGCGGCATAGTCATATAGAGTGGGTGCTTGCTTGATTTTATGTTTTCTTGAATAGCCGTACATCAAAAATGTCAGGCCCAATATTACAGATAGATGAATGGCCATCTGGTTCAACGGATCTAGTTTTCCCCAGATTACAGACCAGACTTGGTATATAGATAAAATGAAGGCCGTGCAGCTGAATATTTTTATGTGGAATGATGATAATTGCCGTCGGTATCCATAACCAAACCAACCTACAACAAATCCTTTTATGTTCATAAGGAACTAACTCCTTCTTGGCAAAATAAGATGTTTATTCATCCTTAGCAAGTATTCCGATATCTTTATAAAACTTCTCGGCTCCTGGATGGAGAGGGAGCTCTCCAACGTTTATCATACTTTCCTCTGTCAATTCTTTAAATTCATCATGTACGGTTTGTAAATAATTCAAGTTGTTGTAGATGCTCTTTGTAACTGCGTACACCTCTTCGTCAGAAACGTCTTTATGAACGATAAGAATTGCTGGGGTACTGACCGTATCAATGTCTTCTTTTTGAAAGTCATAGGTCCCAGCAGGAATCGTGTTGGGCTCCATTCCGAGTTTTTCGGATACCGTTTCAATAGTTTCCTTATCCAAGGAAACCATTTTTAAATCGATGGTTGTAGAGGCTTCAATAATATTACCTGAAGGTGCAGACTCGGCATTTCCAGCAGCGTCAATTCTTCCATCCGCCATCATTTCAAACGCCTTTGACCCGGACAGATAATCGACTGACCCTCCCCATGAAATGATATTTTCATAGGTTATTCCAAAATGATGGAATGTTTCCCGGGTGATCAGCTCAGCATCTGATCCTTTTTGGTTCACAGCCAAACGAATTGGTATTTGGTTTTCCACAATGTCATGAAGTGAATCGTATGGCACATCTTTTCTCACAAAGAATTGATAATAATTAGCTGGAATAACAACACTAACCGCACGAATATTTTCAAAAGCTTGATCGTATGGCTCTACTCCTCGATAAGCAGCATAGGCGGTCATCGCATAAGACAAACCATATGGAACCCTGCCGAGACCTACCATGGGAGGATTCTCTACTATACTGCCAGGTTCCACTGTAATATAGGAGGAATCATTTTCACGACGGACCGATTCGGCAATTCCTTCTGTAAATACTGCCCATGCACCACCTGTCCGACCGCCCTTGATAGTAGTAGTGATGCCGTTCGAATCAGAACTTTCTGTTTCTTCTTCGCAGCCAGCTAGAATAGATAGGAATAGCAGTAATAGAATAGATATGAATGTTTTTTTGTTCATGTTCTAGCTCTCCTGTTAGTCGGAAATTATTTTTTGTTTCCTTCTTTGACTTGTAAACTAATATCTAACGCTATAACCGAGTGCGTCAATGCACCTAAAGATATATATCGAACTCCGGTATTGGCATAAGATGCTAGATTTGATAGATTAATCCCTCCAGAAGCTTCGGTTATAATTTGAGGTGGAACAAGTTTGGCAAATTCCCTCACTTCTTCAGGTTTGCGATTATCAAACATAATGACATCTGCATTTGCTTCAACGGCTTCTAACACTTCATCCCGCGTTTCCGTCTCAACTTCGATGTTTACCATATGGCCCACAGATTCACGTACTCGCTCAACTGCTTTTGTAATGGATCCGCAATAAGAAATATGATTATCCTTAATCATGACACCATCATATAAGCCGTTACGATGATTTTTCCCACCGCCAACGGTGACTGCATATTTCTCCAGCATCCTTAGGCCTGGCGTTGTTTTTCTTGTATCACAGATTTGAATGGAGGGATCATTTAAAGTCTCTACACATGTTTTCGTTAATGTGGCGATTCCACTCATCCGCTGGAGTAAATTTAAAATGACACGTTCGCCTGTCAGGATGGGTCTTACTGGACCAAAAGCTTCCGCAATCGTATCTCCTTGATTGACCCTATCTCCATCAGCAAAATGCAATTTAACTTCGATTTGTGGATCGAGCAAATGATAAGCAACTTGGATGATTTCAAGTCCTGCAATAATTCCATCCTCTTTCGAAATGAAAATCCCTTTACCTTGTTGTTCGATAGGGAAGATAGAGTTGCTTGTTAAGTCATTATCACCAATATCTTCTAGTAAAAATGATTCTAGCATTTTCTTTAACTTTAGTTGATTCATCTTTATATCTCCTTATAAATTGAGTTAGTTGTGAAATTTTTCACAATGAATTCATGGGTGTTTATTTGGTTGTATATTTAGATGTCTTGACAACTATCATTACATAGATTTAATATTATATCAAGTGAAATTTTACATGCACATGGTAGAATTTTAGAATGGCATAACCATAAGGAAGTGTAAAAATATGAAAAAAATGTCGCCCCAAGAACGTCAAAAGTTAATTATCACAACGTTAGAAAGTGCATCCACACCAATTACAGCTTCAGAGTTTGCTGAAAAAGCGAATGTCTCCAGACAAGTTATTGTTCAAGATGTTTCCATCCTAAAAGCGAAAAACGAACCAATTATCGCTACGAGTCAAGGATATGTTTATTTAAGGGAGAAGGCGGAGGATAGTGTACAACGACGGACGATTGTGGTCCGACATACTCCAGAGCAAACACTAGAAGAGTTGTATATGATTGTTGATCATGGCGTTACAGTCAAGGATGTGAGTGTGGAGCATCCGGTATATGGTGACTTGACAGCCTCGATCATGGTGAGCAATCGAAAAGAGGTAGACTTGTTTTATGAAAAACTGCAAGATCCAAAAGCCTCTCATTTATCATCGTTAACGGAAGGTTTGCATCTTCATACGTTAGAAGCGGATTCAATAGAGAAGATTGAAGCAGCTTGCAGGGAATTGGAGAGGGCAGGGATTTTGGTTTGATATTTTATGATGTTCTGGAGCCAGATCTTTTTCTGGGACAGAATTTTGGAGTTAGAGGTAAGCAAGGAGTTTTCACGTTCCCTTTGGAACAATATTTCTATGTGAGGGGTAACGTAAGAAGTTCTCATGTACCCTCTGGAGCATGATTCAGAAGTGAGGGGTAACGTAAGAAATTCTCATGTACCCTCTGGAGTAGGATTCAGAAGTGAGGGGTAACGCAAGGGGTTCTCACGTGCCCTCTGGAACTTGAATTAGAAGAAATATCAAGCTTCGTAATTTGCAATTCCCGCAGTTTTGAACGGTTATCTCCGCCTTGATAGCCTCTTGCCTCCGACCCCGGAATAAATAGGGTCATAAGCTCCTTCTTCTTCTGTCTTAAATGTATTTGCCAACAATTCAAACAGTCTTTTATCAGATTCATGGTACCCATCCTCTGTGAAAATAGAAGTGCTGTAACAAATATCATTATGTTTTAATACCATCTGTTTGTGTGCGTATTCCACGTGTCCATAAAATCTTTCTATCTTGTCATTTTCAAAGGCTTCCCGTTGCTCAAGGTCATATGTCCACTCATCCATATCGTCCGAGCATAAAAAACTTTCATATGAAAAGCCAATGCTTAGATCATTTTCATCTGCCGGGAGGTTGATGGAATGATTTACTTTGTCTAGAAAAAAAGAGTATCTAAGATTAATTTGACAAATGATTTAGTGAATGATATTATTAATAGTCTAGTAACAACTAAGTAATTCTGGCATTCTACAATGTTTTTGTTGATGCTTATTCAAACTGGAGCGACTAAGGGGTCGCAAGGACGCAAGAGCAGGTAGGGCTTGTGTTGCTTAAGTCAGAGAACATCCAGTGGAACATATACCGCGGTAAAGTGAAATTCTTTAACTTTGAATACATGCTGCGTTTTCTAAAAGCTATCCATTATAGCTGATAATCTTAAGAATTTCCCACCCGAAACAATCGGGATTAATAAAAATAAACTTATATGTTACTGAAAATCAAAGGGATACTCCAGATTGAAGGAGTATCCCTTTTCCAATGGCATTATTTTGCAAACCGCAATACTTTCCCTTCTTCCTCATTCAATCGGGTTTCATAAAACATACCATTCACCCAATCGTTAATTTTATCATGATACGCATCACTTCTGAAATGACCACTTTGTCCAGGGCCGTTGATGTGATATCCAGTTTCAATATTAGCTAAATCAATTACAAATCTCCAAGGAGCACCGTGCTCAACTTCTCCTGTATCACGATTATGAGCTGCTGCCATCGGGGTTATTGCACTTCCTCCGATCGGCAAAGGGTCCTTTCGATTAAAGAAAAACTCCAATACTGGATGAATGCTTGATAGCGGATGTCGGAATTCCACCTGGTGAAAATCTCCCCATTTCCAAGCAGAAAAATCTTCTCTAAATTCCACTTCGAGCTTTTGGACGGCTTGGGTTAAAGATTCAATCAACACATGTTCCAATCCGCCATTTTCATCCAGCCAAATCGACTCTTCTCCAACGATTCCTTTTCTTATGATCTTATCCGTCGTTTGTCCTCTCGCAGTGAACATATTCATCATTGAGCTTGGAAATCCCGAATGTCCCGAATATAATACATTTTCCACTTCATACATCCATTGGTGGAAAATTAAAGGTGCTGCTTCACCAGCATCATCCTCATAATCCCAAGATGCAATAATTTCCAAAGCTGCTTCTTCATTTTCCGATAAATCATTATCCTCGATTAATTGTAAAAAAGAAGGAACAAATTCCCTTGCTTGTAGATTCATTTGATCCATTTGTAAATTCTGCATATCTTCTATTGTCAGTTTATCTCTCTCCTCCAGCACCTCGGAAATTCGTTCGTAGCGGTACGGCTGTGCCCAGACGTTGCTGATATGATATGGATAGTCATCACCTACAACTTTGTTATTCGCTGTAGCAATATAACCCTTCTCCGGATTTACCACAGTAGGCAGTTCATCAAATGGGATGTACTCGTTCAATTCATTTTCTGCAAGCCAACCTTCAAGAGGGAGGAGGGCATCTCCAGGGTTTTTATAAAGTGGAATATTTCCGTTTGCCTTATAAGCAATTGTTCCATCTTTTGCAGCAAATACAAAATTCTGCGCCGGCACAAGGAACTTTTCGAGCCCTTTTTCAAATTCCTGCCAATTGGTCGCCTTATTCATCTCTAAAATTGCTTCGAGTTCCGTTGTCGGTTCGAGTGCCGTCCAGCGTAAGGACAGAACCGTCCCCCAACCACTTTCCTCTGCAAATTCGGAGATGACAGGTCCATGCCGTGTCACGACAACTTCATAATCAATCGTTTCTCCATCTCTAACGTGAATCGGTTCTGGAATTACTTCCGCTTCTTCCCATTCATCTTCAAACAAAAATTCATTTGGTGCTTCTGGATTTTGTTTTTCCAAATAGAGCTGCTGTACATCTGGTCCTGTATTGGTCACGCCCCATGCAATGTCCTCGTTATGTCCCAAAATAATTCCAGGTACACCTGCAAAAATTACTCCACTCACATTTAAATTATCTGTTTGCAAATGCATTTGAAGCCAAATGGAAGGGGTTGCTAATCCTAAATGCGGATCATTAGCGAGCATTGGTTCACCGGATGCAGTTTTTTCCCCGCTTACTACCCAATTATTACTTCCGTTGAATTCATGTGGAATTACCGCGTGTTCAAAACTTTTGGCTATATCGATTTCTTCATCCTGAATGATGGTCGGCCGGTTTTCGGGATAAACGGGGAACAGCTCGTAAGCTTTCTCCTCCGAGAAACGGCTCAGCGCATAGTAATTAAATGCTTGCCGCTCCCAATTCCCGCCTAGATCGAATGCCATAAATTTTCCGATTGTAAGCGAATCAATCGGGGTCCATTCTGCAGGTTCCGCATCCATCAATTGAAATTCAATTGGGAGCCGGTTTGCAATTTTAGCATCTTCAATATATGCATTTACACCATCAGCAAACCAATTCAAGACTTGTTTGCTTTCCTCGGAATAAATCTCATACGATGCTTCAGCAGCACGCCTTAGGCCTAGTGTCCTGAAATATTTATCCTGGTTCACTGCGGCCTCACCGACAACTTCACTTAGCGTTCCAGATGCTTGTCTTCGGGATAATTCCATTTGGAAAATTCGATGTTGCGCCTGAACATACCCTTGTGCTATATATAAATCCTGCTCATTTTGAGCACGTATATGAGGTACTCCGTGTGAATCCGTCAACACGGTGACTTCATCTTGTAAAATTGGAAGATTAATCGTGCCTTTAACCTGTGCTACCGAGCGATTTAAGTATATATTTGCGAATAAGAGCATGCAGAGTAAAACTAAAATAATTCCTCCGATAATAAACAAGAATAGTTTCCTTTTGGTTAGTCTCTTTTTTTGTCCTTTGTTTATTATTTCCTGTTCCAATTGTAACCCTCCTTTAAAGTATAGATTCTCTTTGTTGGAGGGAAATCCTTTATTTTTGAGAATGGAAATAATCAGGTATTAAAGTCGGTTAAGAATTATATTTAGTTCTCAGCACTAAATGATTAAGCATGTAAAACCTCAGAAGAATGGTTTGCCTGCCGCAGCCATCGGATTATATACTCCAGCATAAATCGATTCGCAAAACTGTTTTTATCATTAGCTTCTTTAGTTTCTAGTCCGAACTCATCTGAATTTGAAGGATACTCCCCACAAATGTCGATTCCACTTATGTTTTTGTTTTTAATAATTTCCTTAACGACTCTCAAGAGCTCACGTAAACGCATATTCCCATGATCCCAGGCAGTTATTGCGTCTTTTTTATCGAGGACATCTTTATCGATACTAAGGTAAACTTCGTCGGTTTGAATTTCTTGGTTGATGGAGTGGAGTGCACGCTTGAAATTCAAGCGGAGATGGTGTTTTGTATAAAGACGTACTTTTCCTTCTATGGAAGGGGGGATTTGTGTTTCTCCTTCTTCACTGACCCCGATAATCAAAACTTTTTGCAAGTAGGGATTAGTTTCAAGGGATTCAAGTACCCATGAACCACAGGAAATCAGATCCTCACTAGGGCTTTTTAATGTATCGGTGTGATGGTCAAATAAAATTAGGGTAAAAGGTTTTTGAACTTGTTTTAACAGCAGATAGGTGATGTAGTGGTAGTTTCCATTTCCAATCAGAGTGATGTTATTTCTCAGGTGGGAAATCTTATGTTCAATTGTCTTTAATGTAGCTCGTTCACAAAAAAGATTTGTGTTGGCAATCGATTGCAGGTCCACCCAATCAACATTTTCCTTGTGCAGAAAGGCTTGTTTTTGATATGTGTTATCAAAGTTAAGTACGGTAATCTTTTCATTCATTGTTACCTAACCCCTTTCTAGGAATAATATGAAGCTGTACTCTTTATTATATCACTTTTGGCTGTTTTCAGAAGATTATATGTTAGATTGATATAAACGACTCAAAAATTATTTGAGTGACATATACAATATCATTATTTTAGAAACATAGATTTAAAGAGGGTAAAAATACGAATTACTTATTGGCAAAGGGAGGCTTACTAATGATTGGTTTAAAAGAGATCCTAGAAGCTAAACAGGAGATACAAGATGTTATCCATGAAACGCCAATTTTGCATTCCACACAGCTAAGTGAAATCTGTGGCAATAACATGTATTTTAAAGCGGAACATCTTCAGAAGACTGGCTCCTTTAAAATCCGTGGCGCGACGAATAAAGTGAAAAAGGCAGTAAAGGGGAAAGCTAGATTTATCACGACGGCATCCAGCGGCAATCACGGACAGGCAGTTGCCTATATTGCAAATCAATTAAGGGTGCCGGCAACTATTGTAGTGCCTGAAGATGTAAGGGAAAGTAAATTGAAAGCGATAAACGCCTATGGTGGAACGGTTGCAAAACATGGTCTAACATCCGAAGAAAGATTGATAAAGGCTGAGGAGGTAGCAGAACAGAATCATGGTGTGTTTATTCCTCCATATAATGACGCACTTGTCATGGCAGGGCAGGGTACAGTCGGTTTAGAGATATTAGCGCAGCTGTCAGAGACAGATGTGGTTGTCGTTCCAATTGGCGGAGGTGGATTGATCTCCGGCGTATTGACTGCAATAAAGCAGAGTAAGCCAAATGTAAAAGTAATCGGTGTAGAACCAGAAACAGCAAATGATACGTATCTATCATTAAAAAATGGGGAGCTGACGGAGATCCCGGTATCAACTACAATTGCCGATGGGCTTCGGGCGATAAAACCAGGTTATCTGACATTTCCAGTCGTTCAGCGCTATATAGATGATATTGTGCTAGTATCGGACGATGACATTAAGGAAGCACAACTTCTTGTCCTGGAGCGGATGAAACAGCTGATTGAGCCGTCGAGTGCGACTACAGTAGCTGCAGCGATGCATGGTAAGCTGCATGTGAAGGATAAAAATGTCGTATGTGTACTGACGGGAGGAAATGTGGATGTTAGATAACAAGTCTTGTCTTCAGGAGTAGAGCATGATAGATAAATTAGCTGTTATATTTCACAAGGAAATGAAGGAGTGGTCATCCACTCCCTTATTTAAATTTTTCCAAATTAATTACTTGAGTTTTAAAATGTAAACACTTACAATACAGTTGTACAAAATATAGTATATTGGGATTAAGTATGTATTGAGCAAGAAAATAAATAATGGGAATAGATTAAGCAAGATTGAATATATTGCATTAGAATTGCTTTGAATATAGAATGATTCTATACTATTAATGTACGAAAAATAGTATATTGGTGAGGTATATAAATATGTGGGAAAAATTATATTCAAAAAACGGTTTAGCAGCAAAGCATATAGCAAAAGAGTTATTAGAATTGGAGATTGGAAGTAAAATCCCTCGAGTGTCTGATTATAGCGTGAAACTTTCCATAGGACGAGGAACGGTTCAAATTGCTTTAGGCTTATTAGAAGAGCTAAAAGCAATTCGTTTGGAGGCTCGAGGGCATCTAGGTACTTATTTAATTGATAAGGACGACCAATTGTTGCAAGAGATTGCGGGAATTTCTCCTTTGATAGGATCCATGCCGTTACCATACTCCCGAAAGTATGAAGGATTAGCAACGGGCTTATTTGAAGCGTTTGAAGGAGCAGGTAAAAAAATATCCTTATCATACATGCGAGGGGGATTAAATCGTTTAGAAACAGTCCGGACAAAGCGTAGTGATTTCGCAATTGTTTCCAAAATGACAGCAGATAATATTCTATTAAAATATCCCAATCTAAAAATATTCAAACGCTTTGGCGTTGAAAGCTATGTCTCCTCTCATAAAATATTTTTAGCAAACCGGGAGGATCACACGATTTACGATGGAATGAGGGTAGGGGTCGATGTTGAATCTACGGACCAAACGGAGTTGACTTATAGTGAATTCAATGGCTTGTCTGTTGAATATGTACACATAAATTATATGCAACTGTTTGATATGTTAGATTCCAAGAAGATTGATGCTGCAGTGTGGAGCAGTGATGATAAGAGATTAATGAAGGCCTTTCCGTCGATTGGCTTCAAGGTTCCAAGAACGATAGAACTATCCGAAGATACTTCGGAAGCTGTCATTGTTATTGATGGTGAAAGAGAAGAAGAATTCATTGAAAAATGGGGTTCCGTACAGTTACAAGATATTCTAGATATCCAGAGACAAGTGGAAAAAGGAGTCAAAATGCCGAAATATTAAGGGGTGTGTTTATACATTAGGTGAGGAATGAGTATGATTTTACAGGTATACGGCATTACTCCTTCCTAACCATAGCTAACTTCATAGTTATAGATTCGAAGAAAGAGGGTGAGAGGTGTGTTGGAACCTGGGATTACCTATATGCATGAACATACAACAATTGATCTTTCTGAAGTGAAAAAAAGTGAAGACTGCCAACTTGATGTATTCTCAGAAACAGTAAAAGAATATCAAAAATTATTTGATAAAGGTGTTCGTAATATTGTTGACGTAACCAATTTTGGAATGGGAAGGAACATCCCGTATGTTGAAAAGGTTGCCGAAAAAAGTGGGATAAATATTATTCATGCTACTGGTTTTTATCAAGAAAAGTTTTATCCTATTCAGGTCTTTCGAGAATCGAGAGATGAGTTAGCTGAACGGATGTTAATAGAAATAACGGAAGGGATTAAAGGAACAAATACGAAAGCGGAAATTATTGGAGAAATCGGAACGAGCCATAATAAGTGGACGGAAACAGAAAAGAAAGTTTTTGAGGCGGTTGTCATTGCTCACAAGGAAACGAATAAACCAATTACCACTCATACTACTTTAGGTACATTAGGCCACGAACAGGTTGCCTTTTTTAAACAACATGGAGTGGATCTAAATCGAGTAATAATAGGTCATGTCGATTTGACGGGGGATGCAGATTATATTCTTCATATGTTAAAAGAAGGGGCGTATGTAGAGTTTGATACGATTGGCAAGGAAAGTTATATGCCGGATCAAGTACGTGCAGATATCTTGTGGGAGATTCAACAGAAGGGTTATATCGATAAGGTTTTACTATCGATGGATATAACTAGAAAATCCCATCTAGAGTACCAAGGTGGCCTCGGATACTCTTATTTACTCGATTCGTTCGTTCCCCTTCTTGAACAGACAGGGCTTTCAACTGAGTCGATTGAGAAAATGTTGCTTAAAAATCCAACTGAATTTATGAATGGTTGAGGTGAAATCATGAAAACCAAACCACTAAAAAGTATCTCAATGGAAGAAGCGCAGAGAATGCAATTTTCCTTGGTTGATATTGTCACCAAACATTTTCAGGGAGATGAGATACTTTCGCTAGGAGATTTAGGTGTAGTAAGAGGGATGAATAAACCCCGTTATACAAAGAAAGTTGAAGAAGTACTAGCAGAATTTTTTGGAGTGGAGAAAGCAAAGCTTGTTCGCGGTGCGGGTACTGGGGCATTACGATACGGCTTGATGAGCTTTCTCAAACCAAATGAGAAGATATTGGTACATGATGCACCCATTTACCCAACGAGTAAAACTACAATAGATTCCATGTCGATTATACCGGTAGCTGTTGACTTCCATGATAATGAACAATTAATAAAGACAATCCGTGATAATCCAGACATAAAAGGGGCTTTGGTTCAGCATACACGACAAAAAATCGATGACAACTATGAAATAGATGAAGTCATCAAAACAATCAAAACCGCTAATTCATCTCTCACGATCATTACTGATGACAATTATGCGGCAATGAAGGTGAAGCATATAGGTGCACAAGCCGGAGCGGACTTGTCTACATTCTCTTTATTTAAATTGTTGGGTCCAGAGGGGATTGGTCTCCTTGTTGGCAAGACAGAGCACATTGAAAAGATTGAGGAATTGAACTATTCAGGTGGTAGTCAAGTTCAAGGCTACGAAGCATTGGAAGCGCTTAGAGGCCTCATTTACGCACCTGTCATGTTGGCCATACAAGCTGAAGTCAATGAGAAATTAGTTGATAGATTGAATGAAGGAATTATTCCTGGTATTAAACGGGCTTTCCTTGCAAATGCCCAATCCAAAGTGTTGCTAGTAGAATTTGAGGAGCCGATAGCTGAGGAAGTTCTCAAATATGCAAATGAGTTAGGAGCGGCGCCAAATCCGATTGGTGCTGAATCAAAATATGAATTTGTACCGATGTTCTATAAAGTATCCGGAACATTCCTATCTGCTGATCCCACGCTGGGTAAAAGGATGATTCGGATTAATCCAATGCGAAGTGGTCCTGATACAGTAATACGCATTATTGATACCTCCATTAAAACAATAAAAAGTAATTCACAGTATTAGTTGAGAATATACTAAAAGGAGGGGAGTGCAGTGGAACGTAGGGTAATTATTTTAATCTTAGATAGTCTTGGCGTTGGGACAATGGAAGATGTGGAGGAATACCATCCTGAAGACCTCGGAGCTAATACTTTTTGCCATATCATTGACAGTATCCCATCCATAAACATACCAAATATGGAAAAGTTAGGAATCAATAATATTTTAAACCACCCAGCATTAACAAAGAAAGAGGGCCCATTAGCTAGTTATGGAAAACTTAACCTAATGCACCCGGGCGCCGATAGTTTTGAGGGGCATAACGAGATTATGGGGACTAAGCCGAAAAAAACATATCGAGCACCATTTATAGATAATTTACAGCATGTTAAGCGAGCATTAGAAGTGGAAAGATTCAAAGTAACGATACCGAAACAAGAGTTGCCTTATCTTTTGGTAAATGATCGGGTGATTGTTGCAGACAATATCGAAACAGACTATGGGCAAATTTATAATGTCACTGGACCATTGGACGAAATATCATACGAGGAAGTTTTGGAAATCGGTAAATGCGTTAGACAAAATGTTAAAGTTAACCGGGTGATCGCTCTAGGCGGGGAAAATGTTACTTCAGAACAGCTACAAAAGGTTGTTGAAAGAAGAGATGACGGTCTGGTTGGAGTAAACTCACCGAAATCGAATGTTTATAAACAGGGATATCAAGTAAGACACTTGGGGTTCGGTATATCACCAGAAAATCAGTTACCCATGATCGCTGTAAATGCAGGGCTAGATGTCTCGCTAATTGGTAAAATGCAAGATGTCATTTATTGTAAAGGGGCTTCCAAGTTTCCTGGAGTAGATACAGAGCAAGTTATGAAAGACATCATATCTGAAATGGACCATATCAAGCATGGACTTATAGCTGCAACTGTTCAAGAAACTGATTTGGCTGGGCATGCTCAGAATCCAAAACGCTATGCAAATCGAATTGAATTGGTAGACTATTATTTAACTTCATTGTTAAATAAAATGACCGATCAAGATCTATTGATTATGAGCGCTGACCATGGGAATGACCCGACCATTGGGCATAATCAGCATACAAGAGAAAAAACATTTCTATTAGCTTACCAGAAAAAAGCAAAGAGCGCATTTCTTGATGAAAGAAAGACATTATCAGATATCGCAGCAACTGGAGCAGATTTTTTGCAGCTCAATAAACCTGAAAATGGCACATCATTTCTCTCTTTAATGTCGAAACCGTAGGAGGAGAAAACATGTTTTTAGAAGCTACTTGGAAGAGAAACAGTAAATTAATTGAGGCATCCATCGATTTTCATCACCAAGGGTATATTTCTCCTAACACATATGTGGTAGACCTGGATACAGTAAAACAAAATGCTACAATTTTGGCCAGAGAAGCCAAAAAACAGGATATTGAACTGTTCTTTATGACAAAACAGTTAGGTCGGAATCCATTGGTCGCAAAGACAATTGTAGAAGCGGGGATTGAGAAAGCTGTAGCAGTAGATCCTTGGGAGGCAATAACATTGTATAATCATGGGATCCCTATAGGTCATGTCGGCCATCTTGTTCAAATTCCAAAGTGTATGGTCCATAGCATTCTAACACTTCATCCGGATTATATTACTGTTTTCAGCTATGAAAATGCTCGGATAATTAGTGATATTGCTTTAGAAGTGGGTAGGAGGCAAAAAGTATTTCTACGCATTGCTGATCTGGATAATTTTATTTATGACGGTCAAAAAGGCGGTTTTACAAATCAACAATTATTACGGGAAATCGATGAACTAATACAACTGGAAGGAATAGAAATTGCCGGCTTGACAAGCTTTCCATGTTTGCTGATTAAAGAAGATGAAGTGGAACCAACACCGAATGTTCAATCCATGTTAAAGGCAAAAGAATTATTGAAACGAAAAGGCTTTTCAAACATTGAAATGAATATGCCTAGTGCAACATCTACAGATACTCTCCCTTTATTGAAGGAGCTAGGTGCAACCCAAGGAGAGCCAGGACATGCATTTACAGGTTCAACCCCTTTGCATGCAGCGAAAGATTTACCGGAGTGTCCTGCAATGGTATATGTCTCTGAAGTGTCTCACGTTTATGATCGGCACTCTTATGTTTTTGGTGGTGGATTTTATCCTAGATCCCGTGTGGAGCACGCTCTTTTAGGTACAAATATAAATAATGTTAAAGAGGTGGAAGCTATTGAAAATAATCCATCTAATATCGATTATTATGGAACATTAAATACAAATAAAGCAAGGGTTGGGGACACCGTTATTTATGCATTTCGAACCCAAGCATTTGTGACCAATGCCCAATTAGCTATCGTAAAAAATCTTAACTCAAAACCTGAGTTAATTGGAATCTATGATGCTATGGGGAATCAGATTAGATGAAGTTTATAGAGTTTTGAAAGCGCTGTCTTATTTTTGGAAACTGATTAATTGGAGTGGATTTTAAAAGGCGTCATGACTAGAGGAGGAAAAGCAATGAATTTAGAATCGTATAAAGAGAGATTACAAATCTTGTTGGAGCAAGAAGTGATTAGCCAAAAATCATATGATGTTTCTTTACAAGCTTTCGAACAATTAATGGAGGCAATCGATAAAACAGATATCGAGCAAGCGGAAATGCTTTTCACTCATTTACCAATGGCGTTGGAAAGAAGAAAAAAAGGGGAAGAATTCCCTTCGCCAAGTTTAGAAATTAAGCGAGAAGTTAAAGGTTCCATTCATTATGATTTTGCCGTGGAACAAGTACGAATGGTCGAAGAACTATTGGATGACTCTCTACCTGAAGGAGAAAAACAATTTCTATATATGCATTTCACAAATGTATTAAATATAAATTTATGAGGAGGAAATAAAATGAAAATTGTAATTGGTGGTCAAGTTGAGAAGAAGGAAATTGAGAACCTGATTAAAGAATTAGATTCATCAATTGAAACGGTCATCAAATCTGATTTGGAAGCAGCTATGATAATGAAAACAAACCAAGCGGATTATTATCTTGGAGCATGTCATACCGGAGGCGGGGGAGCTTTGGCAATGGCGATTGCGATAATTGGTAGAGACAAATGTGAAACCGTATCGATGCCAGGAAAAAAGCCTAAGAATGAAAGTGTAATGGAAGCGGTAAAAAGTGGAAAAAAAGCTTTCGGATTTACAGGAGATCATGTGGATGCTGCAGTGCCTATGATTATTAATGCCATTAAAGAAAATAGATAGGAGGATTTTCCATGGAGACATTATTTGTCGTTTTAATTGGGATGGTTGCCGCCATTTTAGCCAATAGAAATATTGCTGTTTTTAACGATGGATTACGTCCGATTGTTTCCGAACATATTGAAGGTAGACTTAATAGAAGAGAACTTGGATTAACTGCCTTTGCAATGAGTTTTGGATTAGTAATTGGATTTGGTATACCGTTCACTATATCCGCTAGTATTATTTTGATTCATAGTATTTTATTAGGAACAGATATCATCGGACTTTTGACTCCTAAAAATAAATGGGGTACCCCTGTTGCCGCATTAATTGGAGGACTATATGGTTGGGGACTTATTGCAGGGTTAGAGGGATTTGTAAAATTATTTGATTACTTGCCGGTTAATTTCTTAGAGCCATTAGGTGAAGTTGGAACCCCTGTTGTCGTTACATTTATGGCTTTTCCAGCACTCGCAGTAGCAATGCAATTCGGGATTAAGAAAGGTGTTCTAACCTTCGTCGTAGCAGCACTCGTTAGGCAACTGGCAGTATTTGTGAACGAGCAAGGTTTAATTACAATTGGTGATAATGTAGTCTCCATCAACCAAGAAGGTATGGCATTAATTGTTGGAATGATTTTCTTATTTGTATATGCAATCAAAGAGAAAGCGTCAGAAGGGTCATCTGTCGATTTAGCTTCTCTCTTTAGTGATAAAGTAAGATCAATTAAAAAGAATGTAGTCTTTTTCATGGTTATCGGTGGTCTGATTGCCGGTGCTACAAACCTTATGTTAATGGCTGGTGATCCAATCTCGTTGAATCTATTATCTGAAGGCCAAACGGCGGATGCGGGAATCGCTGCAGCGGCGAGAGCGATTGGTTTTATTCCACTAGTCGCAAGTACAGCAATTGCTACTGGTGTTTACAGTCCTGTTGGATTTACCTTGATTTTTGTAGTCGGATTCTTCTCTCCAAATGTTTGGCTGGCACTTATTATTGGGGCAGCAATTATTTTCGCGGAGGTAATGCTATTAAGTTATATTGCTAGATTCCTAGATAAATATCCTGGAGTTCGTAATTCTGGGGAAAACATCCGTAATGCGATGACAAAGTTGCTTGAAGTTGCATTATTAATTGGTGGTGCAAATGCTTCTAATATGATTGCGCCAGGTTTCGGCTTTTTCTTCATTGCAGGTTTCTATCTGTTAAATGAAGTAGCAGGTCGTCCAATAGTAAGGATGGCGGTTGGACCGGTAGGGGCGATTGCTGTTGGTATAATTGCAAACATTTTAGTTGCGTTTGGGCTCATGACTATTCCGCAGTAGGCCAGGGTGATTATTTATTTTTTCTGAATGTAGAATGAAAATGGGAAAGCCTTGAATGGCTTTCCCATAGTGTGTATTACTTAATTCTTTCCTCAGTATCCGCATCAAAGAAATGAGCTTTATTCATATCGAATGCTAGGTCCATCGTATCTCCAGCCATAACATCAGTACGTGAATCAATTCGTGCTACGAAGTTTTGATCTCCCACTTTTGAGTATAAGAACGTTTCAGCACCGTTTAATTCCGCAACTTCAATTACAGTTGAAATCTTTGTTTCCGGTGTGGATTCGATGAAAACAAGTTCATCATGGATGTGCTCTGGACGCACTCCAAGTATGACTTCCTTACCGATATAATTATTGTCTTTCAGTACTTTCAGTTTTCCTTCTGGTATTTTAATTTTAACGTCACCAATTACAAAGTAAGAGTCTTGGATTACTCCATTGAAAAAGTTCATGGAAGGTGAGCCGATAAAGCCGCCGACAAATACATTATTCGGATTCTCATAAACCTCTGCGGGTGCTCCGATTTGCTGAATTTCCCCATCTCTCATTACAACGAGGCGGGTTGCCATCGTCATCGCTTCCGTTTGATCGTGTGTCACATAGATTGTTGTTGATTGCAGACGTCTATGCAACTTTTGAATTTCTGTACGCATTTGGACACGTAGCTTAGCGTCAAGGTTTGATAAAGGTTCGTCCATCAAGAATACTTTAGGATCACGGACAATCGCACGACCCAAAGCAACACGCTGACGTTGTCCTCCAGAAAGTGCTTTCGGTTTCCTGTCCAAGTATTCTTCCAATCCTAAAATTTTTGCAGCTTCCTGAACTCGGCGATCAATTTCAGCTTTCTTCATTTTTCTGAGTTTCAATCCGAATGCCATATTATCATATACACTCATATGCGGGTAAAGCGCATAGTTTTGGAAAACCATTGCGATGTCTCGGTCTTTCGGAGGGACATCATTCATTCTTTTATTATCGATATATAAATTTCCTTCCGTAATTTCTTCCAGGCCGGCAATCATCCGTAGGGTAGTAGATTTTCCACAACCTGAAGGTCCGACGAATACAATAAATTCCTTATCTTGAATATGTAGATTAAAATCCTTTACAGCGACTACTTCTTTGTCATACTTCTTTTGAATATGTTCCAATACTAATTCTGCCATTGAATACTCCCCCTATCAATTTTGAAAGCGTTTCATTATCTAATTCTAATTATAATAGATTAGTTGATTTGTTAAATAGTAAACGTGCACAAAGAGTGAAAGCGTTTTTATGCATATTTACAAGAAGGCCAATTTTTCTATTATTTTTGCTACTGGGTTTGCTATAATTAGATGATGTTCCATCCATCATGAAGAATTATCATACGATGAATATATCAAAAGGCTTAATTATCCAAGAATAAATGGCAAACTAGATAGTCATATAATCACATTGTCTTTAATACTGAAAAAATATATACTAATAATTAATATTGAAATCGATTACATTTGTTTAGAGATAGTCAAAGGGTGATTTAATGGCAAACATACAAAAGGTTGCAAAAAAAGCCGGGGTATCTGTTGCAACGGTTTCAAGAGTATTAAACAATCCGGATGTTGTAACGTTGAAAACGCGAACCAAAGTGGAACAAGCAATTCATGAATTGAATTATGAGCCAAGTGCACTTGGCAGGAATCTAAGGACTTCTAGAAGCAGACTACTCCTTGTCTTGTTGCCGAGCATTTCTAATCCATTTTATACAGAAATCATTAATGGAATTGAAGATACGGCGATTGAAGAGGGATATAATATTCTCCTTTGTGAAACGGATTCCAACCCTGAAAGGGAAAACATTTATTTTAATATGGTGAAAAACCGATTGGCTGAAGGAATTATTTCAATGGACCCCACGGTGAATAAAAAAACATTGACTGACCTTGCCAAAGATTATCCAATCGTACAATGCAGTGAATATGATGAAGATGGAACGATTTGTTATGTATCCATCGACAATGAACTGGCAGCTTATCATGCGGTCAGGCACCTCATCAAGCTGGGTCATGAAAAAATTGCTCTCATCAATTCGGATGAAAAATTTTTATACGCCCGTGAACGTTACCGTGGATTTCAAAAAGCGATGGAAGAATTTGAGTTGCCGATTCGTCCAGAGTGGATCCTTAATATGGAAAACGTAAAATTTGAAGATGGTCAACAAGCGATGAAAGGATTATTAAAACAAGAAGTACGGCCGACTGCAGTGTTTGCGGTATCTGATGTGTTGGCGATTGGAGCTTTAAAAGAGCTTAATATCAATCAAATACGTGTACCGGAGGATATCGCCCTGGTAGGGTTTGATAAGATCGTTTTCTCCAATATGACCCATCCGACTTTAACTACGATTTCACAGCCTATGTATAAAATGGGGTCCATTTCCGCGAATATGCTTATTAATAAAATTAAGGGAAAAGCAGTGGAAAGTGTCATTTTAGAGCACGAACTCGTTATTCGTGAATCGACATAAAGTTTTTGGGGGTGTAGATATGAACCAAACGACTGAACGTATTGCTTTAGTTACTGGAGTGAGTCATGAAAAAGGAATAGGAAGGGCGATCAGTAAAAAACTGGCAGAAGAAAAATATGATGTTTTCTTCACTTATTGGCAAACAAAGTCAGACTGGCCCAATCAGTTTATTCAAGAAATCAGGGATTCGGGAGTCCGTTGTGCAGGAATGGAAATTGATTTGGCGCATGAAGATGCTCCCTATCAGCTGCTTGATGAAGTTGAACGCACACTGGGGCTTCCTAATGTTATTGTAAATAATGCAGCTTACTCCTTAAATGACGGATATAAGAATCTTGATGTAAAGCTGCTCGATGATCATTATGCCGTCAATATGCGTACCCCTATTTTACTCAGTACCGAATTTGCCAAACGTTTTCAACAGAATAACAAAACTTATGGGCGTATTATTAATATGACTTCCGGCCAAGCATTAGGACCTATGACAGGAGAGTTGGCCTATGTCGCGACAAAAGGAGCAATATCAGCATTTACGCTATCCCTTTCTGCAGAGTTGGCACCGCTTGGGATTACGGTAAATGCAGTGAATCCAGGGCCAACCGATACGGGTTGGATGACGGAGCAGTTGAAACAGGAGTTGCTGCCGAAGTTTTTAATGGGGAGAATTGGCCAACCTGAAGATGCTGCACGGTTGGTTGCGTTCCTTGCGAGTGAAGAAGCGGAATGGATAACAGGACAAGTTATTAATTCGGAAGGTGGATTCTATAGAAAGTAGGCAATGATATAGTCATTTCCGTTTTATGTATTTAGAATCTTTTCATTATTTTAATGAAAACCATTGACAAGTGTCTATTTTATCTTATAATTATGGGTAAACATGTAATCGATTACATTTCACTTTTTTCTAGTGTCATGAAAACGCTTTATCAATAGGAGGGGACAAATTGAAATTAACGAGGAAGTTTCTAGCATTTTTACTTATCATTGTTCTAGCTGTAGTACTTGTTGCATGTGGTGATGAAGAGGATGGACAAGCCGATGATACGTCAAACAACGATAATCAGACGGAAGCGGAGACTGAAACGGAAAGTAAGTCAGAAGAGGAAGCTGAAGGTGATGAAGAACAAGTCACTTTAGTTTATGCTCGTGGTTTGGATACAACGGGTGCAAGTGAAAAGTTGGTTCAAGCGTTTGAAGAAAAACATCCTCACATTAAGATTGAATTCCGTGAGATGCCAGCAGATACTGGAGAATCCCACGATCAATACGTGACGATGTTCAGCTCGCAAAGTTCTGAAATTGATGTGTTCGATGCGGACGTCATTTGGCCGGCTGAATTTGCACAAGCTAACTATATATTAGAATTGGACCGCTTCATTGAAAGAGACGGCATAGATATGGATGCTTATTTCCCAGGAACAGTTGCTGCTGGAAATTATAACGGTAAGCAATGGGCCATGCCGAAGTTCACTGATGCAGGAGTATTTTATTATCGATCAGATATCGTAGACAGTCCTCCGGAAACATGGGATGAATTGATTGAAATGGCAGCGGAATTGCAAGGTGAAGAAGGCACGGAATTTGGCTATATTATGCAAGCAGCTCAATATGAAGGTTTGATCACAGGAGCAATTGAGTACATTGCTTCCTACGGTGGCCAAATTATTGATGAAGATAATAATGTAGTTGTCGATAGTCCAGAAACCGTTAAAGCAATTGAAAAAATGCAGGAAATCGTAAATTCTGATTTTGTACCTGACAATATTCTTAATTTCCAAGAAGTAGAGACTGAGAATGCGTTTATTGAAGGAAAATCGGTCTTTGCACGTAACTGGCCGTATATGCAAGCGTCTTCTGAAGATGAGTCAAGATCTAAAGTCGTTGGAAATGTAGAAATTGCAACACTACCAGCGGGCGATGCGGGAGTAGCTTCCTCATTAGGTGGTTGGATGGGCATGATCAACCGCTATACAGAACATCCAGAAGAAGCTTGGGAATTCCTGAAATTTATGACGGGACCAGAAGGGCAAAAAATCACAGCAATCGAGGGTGGTTCAGCTCCAACACTTCAAGAACTGTATGAGGATGAAGAAGTGAAGAATGCACGTCCATTGTTTGCAAATCCTGAGTTTGTTGCCACTCTCGAAAATGCTGTACCAAGACCAGTTTCACCGATTTATCCAGAAGTATCTGATATTATGCAAATTGAAATCTCCAAAGCGTTGACAGGAGATCAAACAGCGGAAGAGGCTGCTAAGAACATGCAGACGAAGATTGAAGAGGCGATGCAGGAGTAAGTCTGTAGTGCATTGAAAAACAAAAGCAAGATGGGCATTACTCTCATCTTGCTTTTCTATTAATCTATTGTTCTCAAGCGAGGGGGTATCCTATGAAAAAGAGAGATCGGCGTTCATTCCAATTAAGTGAAAAACAGCTCGGATATGCTATGGTCCTCCCATCGCTTATTCTGATTTTTGCTGTTGTGTTGTGGCCGGTAGCTCAATCTTTTTACAATAGCTTGTTTGATTATCGGTTGAACGATCCGACGCGATCCCAGCGTATGTTAAGTTCCAATATTGATTTGGAACGCTATGTCGATAATTACTTTTATATTAATAGTCAGTTGAATAATCTAAGCAATGAAACAGACGATGCAGACATCCAACAAAGTATTCGTACGATTCACGAAGGAGTGGAAGAGCATCACTCAGAGTTGATCAGTGACGAAGAAATCAATTCAAAGGTGGAGCAGATTGATGAACTGTTGATGAGTTTTACTCCTGTACGGGATTCAGAATTGAAATATGCCAAAATTGACAATGATTTTGCGGAAGATTATCGACAAGACTTATTGTCCTATTCAGAAGAATTGTCAGCTATTGCTGAATCCAGCGGTAACGAAAAATTCCAGCAAACGGCAGATTTATTACATACAACATCCGGAAACATTCTTGAGTCGAATTTTGTTGGATTTTCCAATTATGTAGACTACTTGAAGGATGCTCGGATGTGGAGTTCGTTGTGGAATACTACATTTTTTACGGTTGTGTCCGTATCCCTTGAGTTGGCAATAGGACTAGGAGTTGCTCTACTAATCAACCGAGCTTTTAAAGGTAGGGGGCTTGTTCGTACCTCCATTCTTGTCCCTTGGGCGATTCCGACGGCAGTTGCTGCGATGATGTGGGGCTTTCTATATGATGGGCAGTCAGGTATTGTCGCGCATTATCTAAGTGCCTTAAATATCATCCCAGGTGCTTCTTGGTTATTATCCACTTCATCTGGTGGTATGTTTTCTATTATTCTAGCAGATGTTTGGAAAACAACACCGTATATGGCGCTTCTGCTATTGGCAGGTTTACAGACGATACCGAATTCATTATATGAAGCGGCAAATGTGGATGGAGCCAATAAGTGGCAACAATTTTGGAAAATTACATTACCGTTGCTGAAGCCTGCTATCTTAGTAGCATTACTGTTTAGAACGTTGGATGCTTTCCGTGTGTTCGACTTGATCTATGTGTTGACAGGTGGAGGTCCAGCAAATGCTACAGAATCCATTTCCGTATACGCATATAAAACGTTGTTTGCGCAACAGAACTTTGGTGAAGGATCCACACTTTCAGTAATTGTCTTCATTTGTGTAGCTATTATCAGTTTTGCGTATGTGAAAATCATCGGTTCTGATCTCTTTGATAGAGGAGCGAAATGAGGAGGGTAGCAGATGAATAAACGAACTGGATTTGGTTTTTATTTCTTTTTGATTATCTTTGTATTTATCGTCATGTTTCCATTTTTCTGGGTGTTTTTGACATCGATAAAGCCAGTGGGGGAGATTTTCTCATCTTATAAATGGTTTACGACGAATCCGACACTGGATTCTTATGAGGCTGCACTAACAAACCGTCCGTTGCTCAGGTATATGTTGAACAGCTTTGTCGTGTCGGGCGTGACGACGGTATTGGCACTGACATTTGCTTCTTTTACTGCATATGCAGTGACAAGACTGCCTATTAAAGGGAAAGGATTGATTCTCGGGCTTGTTCTCGCATCATCCATGTTCCCACAAATTGCAATTATTTCACCAATCTTTAATTTAGTTACGGATCTTGGACTTCGTAATAGTTATCCAGGATTAGTGCTTCCGTATATAACGATTACATTGCCCTTAGCAATATGGATTTTATCTACTTTTTTCAAGAGAATTCCGTTTGAGTTGGACGAATCAGCAAAGCTGGATGGAGCCACACCTTTTCAAACGTTTCGAAAAGTTATTTTTCCGCTGGCGGCACCAGGAGTGTTTACAACGGGAATTCTAGTTTTTATTGCGGCTTGGAATGAATACTTATTCGCGCTGACCATTAATAGTGACGACAGATGGAGGACGATACCAGTCGGTATTTCTATGTATCAAAGCCAGTATTCAATTCCATGGGGAGACATTACCGCCGCGACAGTCATTGTGACGATTCCAATCGTCATTCTTGTATTGATTTTCCAGCGTCGAATTGTATCTGGATTGACCTCAGGATCTGTAAAAGAGTAACCAATATAATGGAGTGATTACGATGAAAATTACTGTATGGAATGAAAATCGCCATGAAAAAACCAACCCGGTTGTAGCGGAAATTTACCCGGAAGGTATTCATGGTACGATTGCAGCATTTTTAGAGGATGCTGGACACCAAGTGCAAACTGCTACACTGGACGAGCCTGAACATGGTCTTACTAACACTGTTCTACAAGAAACCGATGTTTTAGTTTGGTGGGGACATGTGGCACACGATGAAGTGGATGACACCGCTGTTGAAAAAGTGGTACAACGTGTCCACGACGGGATGGGCTTAATCGTTCTGCATTCCGGTCATTTTTCCAAGGTTTTCAAAAAGTTGATGGGTACTTCCTGTGACTTAAAATGGCGGGAAGCTGATGAGAAGGAAAGGGTTTGGGTAGTTGATCCAACACATCCGATTACAGAAGGACTAGGTGAATATATCGAACTTGAAAAAGAAGAAATGTACGGTGAACATTTTGATATTCCAACACCCGATGAACTTGTATTTGTCAGCTGGTTTGCAGGCGGAGAAGTTTTCCGCAGCGGAGCAACATTCAAACGGGGTCGAGGTAAGATTTTTTACTTCCGTCCTGGACATGAAACGTATCCAACCTATCATCAGAAAGACATTCAGCAAGTCATTAAAAATGCAGCAAACTGGGCTGCGAATAACAATACGCCAAAACCGGTACGTGGAAATGCAGAGCCGTTGGAAGATTTATCAAGATAATTACTAAAGAATGATATAGGATTATACAATGAAATGAGGAGTGGATATCTATGACAAAGTTACGGATTGCTGTCATTGGTTGTGGCAGCATTGCAAAACATCGCCATTTAGTGGAACATGCCAACAATCCTAATGTGGATATTGTAGCTGTGTGTGACATTGTTGAGGAACGGGCACAAGCAGCGGCGGAACAATACGGAGCTGTTGCTTATACAGATTATGAAGAACTGCTTGCAACAGAAAATATTGATGCAGTAAGTGTTTGTCTTCCGAACTACCTGCATGCACCAGTTTCCATTGCAGCCCTAAATGCAGGCTGTCATGTATTATGCGAAAAGCCGATGGCAACGTCAAGAGAAGAAGCCGACCAGATGATAGAAGCGGCAAAGAAAAATGGTAAGAAACTGATGATAGCACATAATCAGCGGTTTGTCTCCTCACATCAAAAAGCAAAAGAGCTGATTGAAAATGGAGACGCCGGTAAAATTTACAGTTTCCGAACGACTTTTGGCCATGGTGGTCCGGAAAACTGGAGTGCTGACGGAGCAAACAGTTGGTTTTTCAATAAAGAGCAAGCCTTTATTGGGGCGATGGGAGATCTTGGTGTACATAAGGCCGATTTAATCCGCTACGTATTAAATGATGAATTCGTTGAAGTTGCTGCTTTTGTGGAAACAGCGGCGAAAGAAAATACTGATGTGGACGATCAAGCGGTTGTCATCCTAAAATCTGCGCGTGGTGTTATCGGAACGTTGACAGCGAGCTGGGCATTTAATGCAAAAGAAGATAACTCCACAGTGATCTATGGTGAAAAAGCGATTCTAAGATTAGAAGATGATCCGGAGTACTCGCTAATTGTAGAGTATACAAACGGAGAGGTTGTTAAGTACAAGTTAAGCGGCATCCAGTCTAATGAGGAGGGTGGTCAGACAACAACACATGTGATTGACCATTTTATCGATTCCATACTAAATGACACGGAGCCGCTGATAAACGGAGAAGAAGGTAAAAAGTCATTGGAAGTAATTCTTGCTGCGCTTGAATCCGCAGAGAAGAAAAGTATTGTTGGATAAACGTTCTGTCCTTAAAGAATAGTGAAAAAGTCAATTTAGTAAAGAAGGGTTTCTTATGACAAAATTGAAAATGGGCATTATCGGAGTTGGGGGAATTGCACAGGGTCGCCATATCCCTGCCTATCAGAAGCTCCAAGAAAAGGTGGAGTTGATTGCGGTTCATGATATCGACGTGGAGCGAGCGAAGGAAGTTTCTCGGCGTTACAATATTCCACAGGTATTCGAGCACTACCAAGATTTATTTGCCGCAGTCGATGCAGTTACGATTTGTACACCAAATAAATTCCACGCAGAAGCTGCAATTGCTGCATTGGAAGCTGGAGTCCATGTGTTATGTGAAAAGCCGATGGCGGTATCCGTGGAAGAATGCGAGAGAATGATTGCCGCCGCAAGGAAGACGAAAAAGCTATTAGCCATCGCTTATCATTATCGTTTTACAGATGCCGGTAAGGTAGCAAAAGAAGCAGTGAAGGCGAATGAAATCGGTGATCCATTAGTCACAAGGGTGCAAGCTCTTCGTAGAAGGAAGGTTCCTGGCTGGGGTGTGTTTACGAATAAAGAACTTCAAGGTGGTGGCAGTCTGATTGACTATGGTTGTCATTTCCTTGATTTAGCTCTGTGGCTGCTCGATAAATCGGAGCCAGTGGAAGTCATGGGATCGACATATAATCGGTTAAGTAAAACCCCTGGTCAGATCAATGAATGGGGTTCATTCAATCCAGAGACATTTAATGTGGATGATCATGTTTCTGCATATATTAAATTTGCTGATGGAGCTTCGATGCTGTTTGAATGCTCATGGGCAGCCAATATTAAGGAAGATACAAATCACTTAAGCATTTCGGGTTCAGCAGGGGGGCTAAATGTTTTTCCGTTTGAACTTTACAAGCCGAATTTCGGAACTTTTGTAACAAGTGAAGCGAAGGCTGAACTCAACGAGGAAGCGGCTGGTTATCACCAAGCTGAAAATTTTGTGGATAGTTGTTTAGGAAATGCGGAATTAGTCGTCAAACCGGAGCAGGCTTTAATGGTGACGAAGGTGATTGAAGCGATTTATGAAAGCAGTGAAACGGGGACTAGCGTCAAGCTTAATTGAACCTGAGAATATAAATATTATCACTTGGAGGGATTATATATGAAACTAGGTGTATTCACTGTTCTATTTGCGGATAAGTCATTGGATGACATGCTGGATTATGTAAGAGATGCAGGTTTACAGGCAGTGGAGATTGGGACTGGTGGAAATCCAGGAAACGCACATTGCAATCTCGATGAATTGCTGGAAAGTGAAGACAAGCGCAAAGAATATCTAGAGAAAATCCATTCCCGTGGCCTTACGATTAGTGCGTTCAGTTGTCATGATAATCCTATTTCACCTGATGAAAAGCAAGCACAATCAGCACATGATACTTTTGTGAAGACAGTAAGATTGGCAGAGTTGATGGGAGTACCAGTAGTTAATACGTTTTCAGGCACTCCTGGGTCGAATGAGGATTCGAAATATCCAAACTGGCCAGTCACTCCTTGGCCGACTGAATACAGTGATATCTTGAAGTGGCAATGGGAAGAGAAACTTATTCCGTATTGGAAAGAGGCAGGACAGTTTGCTGAGGACCATGGAGTGAAGGTAGGAATTGAATTACATGCCGGTTTCCTCGTCCATACCCCATATACGATGTTGAAATTGCGTGAAGCAACGAATGACGCTGTTGGTGCGAATTTCGATCCGAGTCACTTGTGGTGGCAAGGGATTGACCCTGTTGCTGCAATAAAAATACTTGGTAAAGAAAATGCGATTCACCATTTCCATGCGAAGGACACTTATATCGATCAAGATAATGTGAACATGTACGGACTTACTGATATGCAGCCTTATTCCTCAGTACAGACACGTTCGTGGACGTTCCGTTCGGTTGGTTATGGCCATAGTATTCAGGAATGGACTAATATAGTCAGTGCATTACGGACCTATGGTTATGATTATGTCATCAGTGTAGAACATGAAGATCCGATCATGTCGATTGAGGAAGGATTTGCCCAAGCAGTCAAGAATTTGAAACAGGTGAATATAGTAGAAAAACCTGCAGATATGTGGTGGGCATAGTACAATGGAGCTGGAAGATATGTTATCCTCCAGCTCCATATTTCTATTATTTAATAAGCAATGCCAAATAGGCTGTCAATGCGTGATGGAACTTACGGATATCCAAACCTGTCTTTTCGTGGAACTTTTCAATCCGATATTGCAGGCTATTACGATGCATGTACAACTTCTTCGCTGCAACAGATACATTGAGATCGCTTTTCAGAAATACTTCCATCATGTTCAGGAACTCGGGATCATCTTTAAATTCTTGCGATACTAACTGATTCAAATCTTCTTTTAAAGTAGGTGTCAATTGCTCAATCAGCATAAAAGGGATTGCTTCGACGTAAGCAACGACATTATTTTCCGAGTAAGAAAATACGGTTTCCGCTTGGGAAACGAGGCGTTCAACATGATGCTTCGTGTGACGCAAACTGGTTTGATAAGGACCTACAAAAAAACGAATGTTGATGTAAAGGTCACTCATTAAAACGTCAATAATTTCGCTTAATGAAATAAGCTCTTCTCCATCATCTTCCTTGAAATCCACAATGATTCCTTCTGTTTTACTCTTCCATAGAATAACGACATCTCGTTCAAATAATTGATTGATTGCATCCTTAAAGGTCGTAGGTTGGATTTGCTTTTTAGGAAATTGAAAATAAATAAAGCGAAATGGTGTCTCAAGATCATGGACTTCGCTTTCTGATTCAATGAGTGTTGACCAGTATTTTTCTTCTTCCGTCATGGGAGGGAATTCATCTTCCAATGGCTGGAGGAACATATGTAAAAGTGCCAATTCCTTGTCGTTTAATTCTATAGGATCGATTCCAATGACATGTCCATTATCTGCCATGAACCATGTAAGTTGTTGATTGAGATTTCTTGGAATTGATTCATAGTATTGCAAAGATGGAAAGTGTTTTTTTAGTTTGTCTTTCATAGTTGCACCTTCCTTTCGGTGATTCACTCTATATCGAGCTATAATTATTTTAAAATTTTTGGTATTTCATTTATTTTAACATACTATAAGGAAAGGATTGATGATTAATCATTAGGTTTTGGAGTGTTCATGATAAAATTAGGGAAATACTTATACCATAAAGAGATGGACTATGTCAGGAGGCGACAAAATGTATCAAAAAAATATAGCACTTGCTTATGTATTATTGGTTTTCCTAGGGACGTTTGGGATTCACCGGTTTTATACAGGCAGAGTGGCAACTGGTATCATGCAATTATTGTTAGGCTTGATCGGTTGGGGAACGACCTGGATATTAATTGGATATGTTCCGTTAGGTTTTCTATTTTTATGGTTGTTTATTGATATCTTTCTTTTACCGGGAATGTGTAGGAATCCAAGGTAAGAAAGGAATACAAAAAAACTCGCACGGTTGTGCGAGTTTTTTGTGGTTTAAAGGATGTTTGACATTCAAGTCATGTATAGTTCATCCATTGAGCGATAAGCAGGAAGACGATGGCGAGACTATACCATATGAGGAGAAGTTTCCAAATGAACTTCACCCATTTCTCCCATGCGATGCCAGCAATTGCTAATGCAGCCATGAAATATCCAGAAGTCGGGTAGAAGATGTTGGCAAATCCATCTCCAAACAAGAAGGCAAGTACAGCCACTTGTCGCGTTACACCAGATAAATCCGCAAGTCCCGACATAATTGGCATGGTGACCATGGCTTGTCCGCTTCCAGATGGAATGAAGAAGTTGATGATTCCTTGCACAACAAACATAATGACTGCTGTAATCTCACTCGGCATCGACGCTACTACGTTCCCGGCAGCATAGATAAGGGTATCCATAATGTTCCCGTCGTTGAGAACAACGGCAATACCACGGGCAATCCCAACGACAAGGGCGCCGAGAATAATATTTTTAAATCCTTCGACGAAAGATTCCGCAATCTGTGTTCCGTTGAGACCTCCAACAATCCCAACAGCAACACCTGTCAGAATGTACAAACCTGCCAATTCACGGAAATACCAGCCATGTACGAGGAGTCCACAAATTAAAACACCAAATGCAATTAGTAAAATGAACGAAGCGGCGATTTGTCGCTTCGTCGCTTTTTGTTCGCCATTATCTTCCACTACATTATTTTGTATCCGTTCGTATTCATCGTATGTAACACTTAATTCAGGATTATCACGTACTTTCTTCGCATAGCGCATGACATAGAAAATTCCAATGGTCAGTATAGTGATCAGCATGATAATACGGTAGTTCATACCGGAGTATAATGGAAGCTGGGATACTTGCTGGGCAACCCCGACGTTTGCGGGTGAAGTGATTCCGAGAGTAAACCCAGCAACCGTAGCTATGAGTACTGTTGCAGCTGCTGTAACTTTATCAAAACCTAGTCGTAAGATGAGAGGTAAAATGGCAGGTAAATAAATTAATGATAATTCGATTTGACTTGTAAATGCAGTTATAAGTGCGAAAGGTATCATTAATATGGGAATAACAATTAAACCCCGATTGGCAAAGGTGTTTGCGAGTTTTCCGACACCGAGGTTGATGATGCCAGTCCTCTCGATAACAGCAAACATCCCACCGATAATAATGATCCCGAAAACAATTTCCGCTGTTTCAATAAGTCCATTTGGTATGGCGAGCATAAAGCCAAATAAATCAACTGGAGTACGGTCGATATACTCGAAAGATTCGGGATCAATTACTTCCATTCCTTCTTCGTTCGTTACACGCTCATATGATCCAGCTGGTACAATGTAAGTAGCTAAGGAGGCTAAAAATATGAGTACAAATAGAAGTACAAAAATATGAGGTACCCAGGATTTTTTCTGAGGTTCAATATGATGTTTTTCCGTCTTTTGCATGAATAATCACCTTTTATTCGTTTATTTCTATTGAATTTACCATTAAATTTAGAAAAAAACAATAATAATCTTAGCTATTGGGTGTATCTTTTAATTTTTCAGCAAAATTAATGGTATACTAATTCATTATAGAATGGACTCTGCTTATTACCGTTAAATGATCTTCAAAGGAGGAAACGAAATGAACATAGCAGAAATAAAAAATATGACTGCAGAAATACAAGAGGAAGTTATCGCTTGGAGACGTCATTTTCATCAACATCCGGAAGTAGCTTATGAAGAAGTGGAGACTTCACAATTTATATACGATACGCTAAACAATTTTGATGGTTTGGAAGTAACCCGTCCTACTAAAACAAGTGTAATGGCACGTTTAGTTGGAACTGGTGAAGGTAAGACAATCGCATTACGTGCAGATATTGATGCATTACCAGTTCAGGAAGAAAACGTATTGCCATATGCATCGAAACATCCTGGAAAAATGCATGCTTGTGGGCATGATGGGCATGCTGCAGTGTTGTTAGGTGTTGCCAAAATACTCGCTTCGAAAAAGAATGAAATATGTGGAGAAGTGCGTTTCCTATTTCAACATGCGGAAGAGGTTTTCCCTGGTGGTGCTTTAGAAATGGTTGAAGCAGGTGTGATGGATGGAGTGGACTTGGTTATCGGGAATCACCTATGGTCACCATTGGAAACAGGAAAAATCGGTATTGCAGCTGGCCCTGTAATGGCAGCGGCCGATACATTTTATATTACTGTTGAAGGTAACGCTGGTCATGCAGGTTTACCACATCAAGCGGTAGATGCCATAACGATTGCATCACAAGTGGTGACGAATTTGCAGCAGATCGTATCCCGAAATGCAGACCCAATTGAAAGTTTAGTCGTCTCCGTTACAAAGATACACGGTGGGACAGCGATGAATGTCTTGCCTGGTTCAGTAGAAATTGCTGGGACTGTCCGCCTTTTTACTGAAGAAAATAGGGACCTGGCTAAGACAAGAATGGAGCAAATCATCAAAGGGATAACAGAAGCCCATGGAGCCGCCTATTCTTTTGAATATCGAGAAGGGCCTGATCCAGTCGTTAATGATGAAAAACTAGCCGCCATCATAGAGGAGTCGGCACAAAGCTTGTTTGGCCAGGAGGCCGTTGTTCCTATGAAGCCAAATATGGGTGCTGAAGATTTCTCCGGATATCTGACAAAAGCACCGGGTGTTTACTTTTTCACTGGCATCGGAAATAAAGGTAAGGAAACGGATTACCCGCATCATCATTCACGGTTCAATATAGATGAAGATGCGTTAACAAACTCTGTTAATATGTTCGTTTATACGGTGATGAAACTGTTGGGATAAGGTAGATATCGAAGAAAACCTGAACCATGAAGCTGATTTTTCTTGCAGCTTATGGATCAGGTTTTTTGTGCTGTTGAACTAATGTGAAGTATGTCGAATTTTATTGGATAGCTCCACGACAAAATCAGTTTAACTTTACGGAAATATCGCAAGAGAAACCAGGTACCGACAAACTAAAACAATATTCAAAATCTGTAGAATATATAGAAAACTTGTTTACAACGTGGGGTTGCTATGGTACTATGGTGGGTAATACTGGGCTTCAATCAAATGACTCTTACGAAATGGTACAAGCAATAATGCTAGAAAGTATAACGCCACTATTATTGAAAAGCAACAACAACACTTCTTACGTATAACCTTAATTTTAATACTTACATACAAAACATCTTCAAAATGAAATTACAAAAAATGACAGGTAGGAGGCTGATACTATGAACACTATTTTAACCAAAGCTGAAAGTCGCTTACTAAAGAAAACGATTGCTCAAATCTATAATAAGATCAATCAGGAGTTTTATGCGACAGGTGTAGTGAGTCAACGGATTCAAATCTTTGATGATAGAATCATCATTTTTGCCCAACAGAAAAGAGTCGCTGCCTTTCACGTGTTAAATAAAAATTATAAAGAACTAACAATGTATGCAGATGCAGCCCTCATCGCTGAATTTAAAGTTAAATTGAAACAAGAAATCGAAGAAGTGACTGGACATCCTGTAGTAGCCGTCCTAAAAGATTATGATTCCGAAACTAACCATGCATGTAGTGTGATTATCTTTGATAAAGAAAGCTTTACACTGGAGAGCTAGAAGCTGTGAACGGTTTATACTCAAGTTTTTCCTAATATTTACTCCTCTTATTATAAAATCTCAACCAAAGAATGTTGGCATGTTCAATGGGACATCTTCATATGATTAAACAACCTATTCATCTAACTTCAATAATCTTCGAGGAGCATTACACGTATTTTCGTCTATTGTTCCTAGTTGTTTTTGAAGCGGTTACATGTAGTCTCTGTTTTACGGAGGCTGCTTGAACCGCAGATTTAGATTAAATCTAAGTCTGCGGTTTTTTTGGGCTCTTTGACAGATGGCATACCGAGATAGAAAAAACATTTGGAAAGATTATTTGAGGAGGGGGCGATCTAGTGAACATTTGAAAATAATTCAAAGGGGGAGCAGATGATTTTATTGTAAGCACTGCTATGTTTTAAACAAAGAATAGGGAGTTGGGAGAAATGAATAATAATACTTTTCATTACCCATTGTTTAAGAAAGAAGATATCGATGCTTTCTTTGCATTATTTCAAAACAATCTTGCAAACTTTGTCATCATTTCTGTGGCAATGCTTGGAATGGGCTACCCTGCAGATATAGTATTTGGCCGTGTGATTCCGGGAGCGGCGGTAGCTGTATTATTTGGTAATTTGTATTACGCCCATATGGCCAAAAAACTAGCTGTCAAAGAACAGCGTACCGACGTCACAGCATTGTCTTACGGGATCAGTACGCCTGCGATGTTTGTATTTTTATTCGGGGTGATGGCACCGGCATTGGCGTTTACGAATAATCCGGAGACCGCATGGAAAATCTCTGTAGCTGCCTGTTTCATAGCGGGAATTATTGAAGCGAGTATGGGGTTTATCGGTAAATGGTTACACCGGAATATACCAAGGGCAGCTATGCTTGGTGCGTTAGCGGGGTTGGCTCTAACGTTTATCGCTGGTGAAATGATGTTCAATACGCTGCAAATTCCTGTTGTCGGCCTTGTTGTATTAGCCATCATTATCGTTGGGATCATTGGCAAGATTGCGATGCCGTTCAAGATTCCAGCTTCATTATTTGCAGTAATTATTGGTACGGTGTTAGCTTATCTCTTTGGATATGAAAAGTTGGACGGAATATCTGAGGGACTTTCTCAATTTGGCTTTTTCCCATTCTTGCCGACATTAGCTACCATTGAGGGAATGGGACTCCTGTTCGGAACTTCGGTATCTATTTTTGCTGTAGTGCTTCCAATAACTATTTATAATGCAATCGAAACGATGAACAATGTAGAAGCTGTTGGAGCACTTGGAGATAAATATGATATTAAGGAAAGTATGATTGCTGATGGCGTTGGAACAATGATCGGACCAATATTTGGCGGAGCATTTCCAACGACTGTCTATCTTGCATCTACAGGCTCCAAATGGATGGGTGCGGGAAGAGGTTATAGTATATTGAATGGAATTGTGTATATGTTTGCAGCGATGTTCGGTTTGATCGCTGTTGTTTCTTCGATTATCCCGCTTGCTGCCATCGCACCGATTATGGTGTTTGTCGGGGTTTCCTTGATTGCAACGGCTTATCAGACCTCACATAGTAAATATTATCCGGCAATTGCAATTGCCATGATTCCGTATTTCTCCAACTACTTGATGACAAGATTTAATAACGAGGCAGGGGAAGTGGTCAGCAATATCTCACCAGCAATTGTTCCATTGGGGCAGGGGGCTTTAATATCGGCTATCATTTTAGGTGCCATTGTAGTATGTGTGATTGATCATGATTTTAAGAAGGCATCTCTCTTTTCATTCGCGGGTGCGGTATTATCGTTCTTTGGTATTATTCATGCCTCTGCAGTTGCCTTTAATGCATCTTTTGAATATAGCGTCGGTTATGTTCTGATTGGGATATACTTCTTGATTATGTCGAAATCAAGGCTTGTACAACAGGGACAGATGACTGATCAAGAAAAAATAATTGATAGAAAAGCGAATTGACATGTTGTTGCAAGAGTTAAAATATATGTATTAGTACCAAAAATCAGAATACGGCTTGACATTATGGAAAAGGTTTATTATTCTAATGATTAACCAACGAAAATAAGAAATTATCAAATATAAGACTGCCTTTATTGCTTAGGAACATTAGCGCAGGTCGTTATTGTTCCAGCACCTAATAAAGCGGTTTCATGAAATTTCTGTTATACGGAAGTTGTTGAACCGCAGATTTAAAATAATTCCTTTTGGGATTGTTTTAGGTCTGCGGTTTTTTATATTGAAAAAATATTAGAGAAGGGAGGGATGTCGGAAACTAGAACTAATTGGAAGTTTTGATATTTATTTAAACTACTATTCTAGTAAAAAGGGGAGAATTTAATGGATTTAATTTTAACGAATGCACTTATACCTCAAGGAGACCGAAAAGTAAAAACAAATATACTCGTAAATGATGGAAAGATAGTAGGCTTCACGAACGATGTGAGTACGCTGAAGGCGAAGGAAACCATTGATATAAAAGAAAATCTCGTCGTACCTGGATGTATCGACCCACATACACATTTTATGGATCCTGGTTTTACCCACCGCGAGACATTTACGACAGGCACTAGGTCTGCTGCTGCAGGGGGAGTAACGACCCATATTGACATGCCGTGCTGTAGTAAACCTTCTGTAAGAGATAGGGAAAGTTTTTATAAAAAAATTGAGCCGCTAAGAGATCAGGCTTATATTGATTACTGTTTCTGGGGCGGCATGACTGGTGAAGATGTACGGGAAGGCTGGCTCGATAATATTTATCCGCAAATTGAAGAAGGTGTCGTTGCATTTAAAGTTTATATGACACCGTCTGTGCCGACATTTCCAAAAGTTACTGATGGGGAAATGTTGGAGATTTTCCGTAAAATTGCACCAACAGGATTACCGATTGGGGTACACGCTGAGAATTATGACATTTGTACGTTCTACACAGAAAAATTGAAAAGTGAAGGCAGATTGGATGGTCCAGCTTGGGCGGAAGCAAGAATGTCACTGGCGGAAAAAGTGGCAATCCAGCTCGTCATCAGCTATGCGGAAGCAACGGGTGCACGTGTCCATATCGTTCATATGAGTACGAAGGAAGGGGTGCAACTCGTTCGCGAGGCGAAATTACGTGGCGTTAAAGTGACTGCAGAAACGTGTCCGCATTATCTTGTACTGAATGCGCAAGATTCCATGTCGGAGCGGGGTACCTTTGCGAAAATTGCACCACCTCTCCGTGAAAAAGAAGATAATATCGTTCACTGGCAGGCGCTTGCTGACGGTACGATTGATTTCGTCGGAACAGACCATGCCCCTTATGAAATTGCAACAGAAAAAGCTGCAGCAGATTCAACGATTTGGAACAGTTTCCCGGGCATTCCTGGAGTCGAGACAATGGTACCAATCCTTGTTAGTGAAGGTTTCAATAAAGGCCGTTTGTCCCTCTCCCGCTTTGTAGAGGTGACGAGCAGAAATGCTGCAATCCATTATGGAATTTATCCGAAAAAGGGTGCAATTGAACTTGGCAGTGACGCGGACTTCACTGTAATCGATCTCGAACGTGAGTATACGATTGACGAACAAAAGACGGAATCCATGGCAAAATACAATCCGCTCCATGGTATGAAATTAAAAGGAAAACCGATCCAAACGATTGTCCGTGGCAAAGTTATTTATGATGAAGACAATGGCGGCATCGTCGGAAAAGCGGGTTACGGTGAATATGTGAAACGTCAAAGTATCCAGAGATTAGATCGCGAGATTAAATATGAGGTTTATGAAGAATCTGCAAAAGAGCTGGAAGAGAAGCATAGAATAGAGAAAGCGTTAGTAAGTAATTAGGAAAGGGTGGGTTGACTTGGCAGAATTGAAAGGTAAAAAACATGCGCTAGTGATTATCGATATGCTGAATGATTTTATTGGTGAAAATGCAACGCTACGGTGCCCAGATGGAGAAAAAATTGTCCCTAAAATTAGGGAAGCAATTGATTTTTGCCATGAGAATAATATTCAGGTTATCCATGTTCAAGAAGCACACCGAAAAAATGATGCGGATTTCAGAGTAAGACCAGTACATGCGATTAAAGGTACATGGGGCTCACAGTTTATTCCAGAACTTCAGCCGGAAGAGGATAAAGGTGATTATGTCGTACAGAAGCGCAGACATAGTGCATTCAGCTATACCGACTTCGATTTATTTTTGAGGGAAGAGTCGATTGATACGGTTGTGCTTACAGGGGTATGGACGAATGTATGTGTGAGAAGTACGGCTTCTGATGCTCTCTATCACGGCTATAACGTCATCGCTTTATCCGATGCAACTGCATCCAAAGATGAAGATATGCATATTGCGGGTCTCCGCGATATGGATTTATTCGGAGAGATTTTGACGACCGATGAATATATGAAAGCTGCGAAGCAAAAATTCTCCCAAAGTCAGCAAACGATATAAGGTGACTTTATGAGCCGTAAGATGAGAATCGTCGTCGGCATTACAGGAGCAAGCGGATCAATCTATGCTTACACATTGATCCGCGCGCTTCATCAAATGGGAATTGAAGTCCATTTAGTTGCAACCGAAATGGGAGTAAAGGTGATGCAATTTGAATGTGGCGTAGATATAGAGGATTTGAAGGAGTATGCAATTATTTATCATAATAAAAACTTATTTGCTGCGATTGCAAGTGGCTCATTCCAAACCGATGGCATGGTCATTGTACCTTGTTCGATGAATACACTTGGTGCCATCGCCAATGGAGTCGGTGATTCTCTTGTAAGCCGGGCAGCCGGTGTGGTGATGAAAGAAAGAAGGAATTTCGTAGTCGTGCCGAGGGAAGCTCCGTTCAACGTCATACATTTGAGGAATATGATGACCTTGGCGGAAGCAGGTGTATCGATTTTACCGGCAAGTCCTGGTTTTTATCATCAGCCGACAGAAATTTGGGAGTTGGTCAATTTTGTCGTTGCCCGGATATTGGACGAACTTCGGATTGAACATGAATTAATGGAAAGATGGGGGGAGAAAGAATGAATCCCCTAAATATGAGAGATTTACTTGCTGATTGGGAGAAGCGCGGACACCTCTCCCGTGTGAAACGGGAAGTAAGCCCAGAGTATGAACTAGGTGCAGTTCTCCGTGCATTAAAGGGGGAACGGCCTTTGTGGTTTGAGAAGGTGAAAGGTTATTCCGTCCCGGTAGTCGGAGGACTCGGAGGCAGCCGGAAATTGATGGCGGATAGTATGGGGTTGGAGGAATCGGAATTACTGCCAAACATGGTCAATTCCATCATCAATCCACTCCCCACCAATCTTGTTACACAGGCTCCGGTACAAGAAAATGTGATAACGCCTCCATTTAATTTAGGTGAACTCTTTCCGATTCCGACATTTCATGCAGAGGATGATGGGCCATATTATGTTTCCGGAATTTTAGTTGTAAAGGATCTCGATGGGAAAAAGCGATACACCTCAATTCGTCGAATGAAGTTTATTGGTGGTAATCGGACGAATATTGTGATCACCTCCCCAGAGCTTGCTGAACAGTATGCTTACTTGGAGGAGAGAGGGGAACCGTTGGAAGTCGCTGTTATGTTCGGGGTTGTTCCAGCTGTCATACTTGCCTCCCAGTTTAGTACCCACCTCTTTCATGCAGATAAATTGAATGTTGCAGGTGCCCTGCTTGGTAATCCACTTGATGTTGTCAAAGCGAAAACGGTGGATCTTGAGGTTCTTGCAGAAGCGGAAATTGTGATGGAGGGAAGAATTCTTCCACATGAACGAGATCAGGAGGGAGCATTCGGTGAACTCGGCGGATATTACGGGGGACATGGACGTGAACCAATTGTGGAGATGACAGCAGTGACGTACCGGAATAATCCAATCATGCAAACGATTTTTCCATCAAGTTCTGAAGAAAAATTATCTATGTGCCTCGTCAGAGAGATGACTCTATTCAGCACGGTAAGACAAGTCGTCCGCAATGTGAAAGCCGTTCATGTTACAAAGGCCGCAGCTGCACGGTTGCATGCCGTCATTCAGATTGAAAAGAGGTCGGAAGGTGATGCAAAACAAGCAGCGCTTGCAGCCTTTGCCAGTGATAAAGATTTGAAGCATGTCGTTGTTGTGGATGATGATGTGGATGTATTTAATCCTGAAGATGTCGAATGGGCGATTGCTACAAGGTGTCAAGCAGATCAAGATGTCTTCATCATACCAGGTGCAAAAGGTTCACCCTTGGAATCGTCCCATAATTTACGAGGCGTGTCTGCGAAGATGGGGATAGACGCGACGTACCCTCTGTCTGAGAAAGAATTATTCAGAAGAACATCTGTCCCAGAGCCATACGACCATATTAATTTGCAGGATTATCTATAGTCAGTTCGTGCATAAAGGGGGAGAGACAGTTTGAGTGCAATTGGATTAGTTGAAACAAGAGGACTTACAGCAGCAGTAGAAGCATTGGATTCGATGGCAAAAGCGGCCAACATCACTTTAGTCGATATGAAAAGAGTAGGATCCGGTTTAATCACCGTAGTTATTGAAGGTGATGTTGCCGATGTGAGTGCTGCAGTAGAAGTAGGCAGGTTGGCTCCAGAATTAGCAGGTGGAGAATTAATTTCTTTTAATGTCATCCCACGTCCACATTCGGAATTGAAGAAGATTCTCTGAACTGCTAAAAGGATGCCGGCCACTCCAGATTAATTGGAATGTGAGGTGAAGTTAATTGTCCGATGTCATGAAACAAGTCGTCCAGGAGATTTTACAAGGAAATAAAACAATTGTCTCCAGAAAGGTCGAGCAACCGAATAAAATAACTGAAAATCCTGCTCTTGCACATATTAAGCGGCCGAATTACCAGCGGATGCATAAAGAGGAGCGGCTTGGTTTCAAACAAAAGAATCCGAAATCTCCCACCATGGCCTCAAAACCTAAAGAGAAACAAAATCGGCCATCGCTCCAGCCGAGACAGTTCAATGAAGAATCAATATCTGCCTTGCGTTCCCTGGCACTTGCACAAGGTAAGGTACCGAACCAAAACTCCTTTACAGGCAATGATTCATCGAATGCATCAAAAATCATCGGAAAGACGAGAAATGGTGGTACTGTATGGTTTTTCCCGCAGTTGGTGACAGGACTAAGAAGCAGCTTCGGTCGAATGCTTAATAATGAGGCGGTTGGTGTAGTGAGTATGACAGAGTGTTTGCCGAGTCAGCTGCTGATGATCAATGAAGTGATCCGTAACAATCAAGGCATGAAATTCAGTGTGTCTTGGACGAAAGATGCTATATCAGCTTTCACGGCGGAACTTTATGATGAAAATACAGGTAGATTAGAGCAAGTCATGTTTGATCTATATCAACAACTGAATCGCCGTTCCCTCAAAGCTTTCGAAGCCTATACCTTGTCATCCCCTGATAGATGGCTTGCTGGCCATTTAGATATTGGCAAATCTGTGGAAAGTATTGCTGTCCTGGAAGGGATACCCTATTACACAAGCATTGTACTGATGGATACCTTGTTGAAACGTCATGATGGGAAGGATTTTAACTTTGAGATCCAACAAAATTATTTATTGTTATCTGGTAAGTATGACTTTGTTTCCAGTCTAATAGATGAGTTGAAAAGAGAGGCTGCCAGATTAATAAGTTTGGATAGGAGAGGAGGATGAAGTAATTGATGGCCTTGGGTTTAATAGAGACAGTAGGTTATACGACAGCGGTATCGGCCGCTGATGCCGCTGTAAAGGCTGCGGATGTGGAGATTATCGGACTGGAAAAAATAATAGGTGTAAAAGGCTATGTTGGTGTAACCGTACATCTTTCTGGAGATGTGGCAGCAGTCACTTCAGCAGTTGAAGCAGGTAAGAAACAAGCAGAAAAGGTAGGAGTCATCGTTTCAACAGAAGTGATTGCAAGAACACATCATGACGTGAATGCCAAGCTGTTGAGCAAATTCATGTTGAAAAATGAGCCAGAACCGGTGAAGCCAAAACGAGTAACAAAGAAGAAAGCTAATGATGGAACAAAAAATCAATCAGATTTAACTTCATCCCCAAGAACTAAAAAAAATAAAAAAGATGAGAATAAAGATTAAAAACGCTTTTTACAATAAGAGGAGGTTTTCCAAATGGGTGGAGAAGCTTTAGGGTTAGTTGAAACAAAAGGGCTTGTAGGTGCAATAGAGGCGGCAGATGCGATGGTAAAAGCGGCAAATGTTGAGATTTGCGGCTATGAAAAGATTGGGTTTGGACTGGTGACCGTCATGGTCCGTGGAGATGTAGGTGCAGTGAAGGCTGCGACAGATGCCGGTGCAGACGCAGCAAGCAGGGTTGGAGAACTGATCAGCGTTCATGTCATTCCGCGGCCACATAGTGAAGTTGAGCGTGCATTACTGAAAGGTGAATAAGTTTGCACAGCAGGCAGCGAAGTTCGGTAGTTGACGCAACTTTGCGTGAACTATTTATAAGAAATGTACGAACGGAACAAGCTCATCGTTCAACCATGCTAGTGCTGCTTTTCCATCATATGAACGAACTGCAAAGGGATTTTAAGGAGTTAATAGATTTTCATCAGCATGGAATCAGAATTCGAATCTGTCCGGCTGAACATCTTCTTGAACTCTATGATGTGACGGAGCTCGCCCGTCAGACAAGGATAGATGATTGGATAACATTGCAGAATGCCGAAAAACATAAAGAACAATTTGAACATTTTTATATACCGAACCTGCCATTTTCGGCCGTTTCGGATCTCGTTTCTTTTAATGATGCCCGGACTTCGATCAGGTTATTGTTATGGGCACTGATGAAGGGAAGAAGTGTCACTGCATTTTCCCAAGGTGCCGACCCGTATCATCCTGTTTGGCAGGAAGCCGATTTGCATCATGGGAATGCTTATTTGAAAAGAGAAATGAAACAACAATTACAGAAAGTCAGAGGATTAGGAATCCGACTCATAGAAAAAGAGGAAGATTTGCTCCAACATTTCTTGAATAGAACTGAAAAAGGAGTAAATCCAGTAATAACAGCAGATACCATTTTGAACTATGCAAAAGATGGAAAACGCTATATTGAAGTGGATAAAGGAACGATCATTACACCGCTGGCACGTGATACTGCCCGGGAATACCATATGGAAATTGGTGAGAAGGAAGGGAGATGATGGGATGGAGATGGGAATTGTAGTCGGTCGAGTGACTGCAACGAGAAAAGATGAAAATTTAGTAGGTACCAAGTTATTAATCACGCAATCTATCGGATTAGATGGAAATCCCCTCGACTCTCAGCCAATCATAACAGTGGATACCGTCGGTGCAGGTATTGGCGAAAGGGTGATTTATGTGAAGGGCAGTATGGCTTCACGAGCGGTCAAAAATAAAAATTCTCCGGTAGATGCTGCGATTGTCGGTATCATCGACAATTTAGAATGATATTAGGGGTGGTGATCACGTATGCAGGCAGAAAACATCAAACAAGCTATCCAATGGAGAAAGCTTATCGACGTGTTGCTTGATTCCAATCAATTTGCCGACCTCGTTTTAAAAGATGGTTTTGTCATCAACACGATTACGAGAGAAATTTATGAAGCCGACGTTGCGATAAAAGGTGAACATATTTTGATGGTTGGTGATGCGAGCGAATTAATCGGCAGCCGGACGAAGGTTGTTGATGTGAGGGGGAAGTTTATATCTCCTGGATTTATTGATTCACATATGCATTTTGAAAGTGCGATGTTGACATGTACAGAATTTTCCCGGTTATCGATTCCAACAGGGACGACTACAATTGTCGCTGACCCGCATGAAATTGGCAACGTGCTTGGAGTCCATGGCATGCAAGAAATGATTAAGGAAGCGAAAACATTGCCGAATCAAATTTATTTTACTGTTCCTGCGGCAGTACCGGATGCTCCGGGACTTGAAACAGCAGGTTTTGAGGTCAATAGTAAACATATGGCAGAACTGCTTAACGATCCATATGTTCAGGGCATTGGTGAGATTCAGAGCTTTAGTAATATCCAGCCGGTTTATGAAAATGCACCGGAATTGATAGATGATTTAGTTGCAGCTGTTTCCTATGCGAACAGTATTGGAAAAACGGTCGAAGGGAATGCTCCTGGATTATTTGGAAAAGAATTGGCAGCCCATATTATTAGCGGCGGCACCCATGTTTCCTGTCATGAGACGACGACTAAGGAAGAAATGATGGAAAAGCTGCGTTATGGAATTAGTGTGTTCATGCGCGAAGGCTCTTCCCAAAGGAATATGGCGGAATGTATCCGAGCTATCACGGAAGAAGGAATGGATTCCAGACGTGCGATTCTTGTATCGGATGATATGGTACCGGAAGATTTATTGAAAGATGGACATATGAACGATATTGTCAGACGTACGATTGCTCAAGGCATTGACCCGGTGGAAGCTATCCAAATGGCTACCATCAATCCTGCAACACATTTTGGATTCAAGGATGTCGGTCTTTTAGCTCCAGGAAAACGGGCAAATATTGCGGTAATTGATGATTTGAACGAGATGACGATTCATCAAGTGTATTTGAACGGAGTCTTGGCAGCTGAAAAAGGCGAACTGACGATAGAGCTAGGAACATATACGTATCCTGAAAGTGTGAAGAAATCTGTTAAGCGAGGCCCTGTACGGTTGGAAGACTTGCATATCCAAGCGAGCGGCAGCCGTGCCCGTGTACGTGCAATTGTCGCTATTCCGGATCAAAATCTGACAGGTGCCGATGAATTTGATTTAAATGTATCCAACGGAGTAGTCCAACCATGCTTGCAGCAGGATGTCCTGCCAGTTCTAGTTGTGGAAAGACATGGAAGAACAGGTAATATTGGAAAGGCGTTTTTGAACGGATTTAAACTGCAAAGCGGCGCGATTGCCGAAAGTGTTGCTCATGATACCCATAATATAATTGTGACCGGGACGAATTATGAAGATATGGTTACTGCAGTAAATCGCGTCATTGCGATGGATGGCGGTATTGCCATGATTAAAGATGGCAAAGTTGTTGGTGATCTGCCGCTCAGGGTAGGCGGTTTGATTACGGATGAGCTAAGCGGTAAAGAGGTCAGTGAAAAGATAGCAGAGCTTACGCGACTTGCTAAGGACGAATTAGGTTGTAGTATTCATGTGCCATTTATGCACCTATCTTTCTGGTCGCTTGTCACGAGCCCGGAATGGAAAATCACGGATATGGGGTTAATTGATGTCGATAAGTTCGAAATTCTATCCCCTGTTGTAAAATAGGAGGTTTAGTATGGCAGTTAGATTAGTTGATCTCTCACAGGAAATTTATCAGGGTATGCCGGTTTTCCCATTACATCAGCCTACATTGATATTTCCGAATCTTACTCATGAAGAAAGTATGAAAAAAGTAGGTTTTGAGTTTGCAACAAATAATCTATTAATCAATGAGCACGGTGCAACTCATACGGATGCAACATACGAATATGACCCGAATGGGAAATTTATTGATGAAATGCCTCTTGAATATTTCTATGGCCCAGCTGTTTGCTTAGATGTATCACATATTTCCCCAGACGACTATATTACACCTCGTGAGTTGGAGATGGCATTGAAACAATCACAGCAAGTCTTGGAAAAAGGTGATATTGTTCTGCTCTATACAGGGCACTATAACCGAAGTTATGGAACAGATGAATGGCTAACCCGCTACACTGGGCTTGATTATTATGGAGCGCGATGGCTTGCGGAACGAGGCGTTGTCAATATTGGAATTGATGCGCCAGCCATTGATAATCCAAAAGATCCCAAATTCTCCGGTCATCTTGTCTGCAGGGAATACGGAATCTCCAATACGGAAAATCTGGCAAACTTAAATGAGGTTGCTGGCAAACGGTTCCTATACTTCGGCTTGCCACTGAAAATTCGGAAGGGAACTGGGTCACCGATTCGGGCAGTTGCGGTCTTCATAGAATAAGGAGGTTTAAAAATGGTTTCTTCACAACAGAGAATCAAAGAAGAGATATTTATCCCTCCTTATGAGGGGAGAAGTGCTTTATTAAAGCCTGGAGAAGAAATAATCATTATTGATGTGGAAGGAAAACAAGTCGGAGATTTCGTCTGCTTCAATAGAAATGATCCGAAAGAGTTTGTGTCACCTGTCCATATGCGCGCATCACTGAGCAGTATCCGGTTGAAAATCGGCGATGGACTCTATAGTAATCGCCGTCGTCCACTGATGACTTTTACTGCGGATACAGTCGGAAAACATGATTTCTTTTTTCCCGCATGTGACTATTACCGCTATAAAATCGATTTCGGAGACGAAAACCATCCGAACTGTCATGACAATCTAAAAAATGCGTTGAAAGATTATGGACTTGATCATGAGCCGATCCCTGATCCAATAAATATTTTCATGAACAACGTATTGGATGACGTGGGAGATTATGAGATTCATGAACCACTATCGAAACCGGGTGATTATGTACGATTTAAAGCATTGGAAGAAGTCGTCATTGCCTGTTCGACTTGTTCTCAAGATATGGCCCCTGTCAATGGATGGAAAGTGACTCCTCTCAAAATGCAAATTGTGGAGGCAATATAAATGAAAGCTGTAAAGTTCTTACAGGAAATGATTCAAATTGATAGTTGCAATCCACCTGGAAACGAGCATGAAGTTGCAAAGTTTTTAGCAGAGCGATGTGAAAAAACAGGAATCCCCTATACCATCACGGAAATTGAGCCGAATAGAAGTAATTTCCAAATCGAATTAAAAGGTGAAGGCAAGGGGAAGATTCTGTTTTGCGGACATATGGACACTGTTTTACCGGGAGAAATACCATGGATATATTCTCCTTATTCTGGGGAAATCGAAGGTGACAAGTTATATGGCCGTGGAGCTTCAGATATGAAAAGCGGCCTCTCCGCCATGTTCCTTGCTGTAGAAACTTTATTTAATGAGCAAATCAAACTGGAGAAAGATATCGTTTTTCTTGCAACGGCTGGAGAAGAGGTGGACAGCTGTGGTGCTCGGGAATATTTGCAAGATGAAGGTTTAGAGAATGTAGAGGCATTAATTATCGGGGAGCCGACGAATGAGAAAGTTGTCGTTGGACATAAAGGTGCATTGTGGCTGGAAATCATCCTGCATGGCAAGACGGCTCATGGAGCCATGCCTGATCGGGGGATCAACGCTGTGGAATGGATGAAGCCCGTGATGGAAATGATTGAATCATTAAAGGGGAAGTGGAAAATATCCAGTGAACCGCTTGGAGAAAGCAGTATGGCGATAACGATGTTACAAGGTGGAGTTCAAACGAATGTGATTCCGGACCGAGCTAGTATGAAAATCGATATCCGGTCCATCCCTCCGCAATCACATGAACAGTTGCTGAATGAAATCAAACGGAACCTAAAAGAAATCTTTTCTAGTGAAGACGCTCCGGATTTTTCTGTAATGAAGTTATTGGACCGTCCATCGATTCTAACCGAAAAGTCACATAAGCTCATTACGACAGCGTTACAGTTGAAAGAAGAGGATTCCGTACACGGAGTTTCCTATTACACAGATGCTGCGGTATTAAACCCAGCGAGCCTTATTCCAACTCTGATTTATGGGCCAGGTGATGAGAAGCTTGCCCATCAGCCGAACGAATATGTTGATATCTATGCATATATGCGTTCCATCGTTTTTTACAAAGAATTGGCATTACGTCTTGCCGGTCAACCGATTTCAAGTAAGGAGTGAAACTAAAATAAACTGGGGGAATTCCATGGCGAGTGTGTTAATTAAAAATGCACAAATCATTACGATGAATGCTGGGGAAGAAATTCTTGAAGGTGACTTGTATATAGAAAACGACAGAATCATGCAAGTCGGTGGTGATTTAGGTTATGCCGCGGATCAAATTATTGATGCAAAGAATAAGACAGTAATTCCCGGATTCATCCAAACCCATATCCATCTGTGTCAAACGCTATTCCGTGGCCAAGCTGATGATCTGGAATTAATGGACTGGCTGCAGAAGAAAATTTGGCCGCTCGAAGCTGCCCATGATGAGGAATCCAGCTATTATTCCGCCATGCTTGGGCTTGGAGAATTGATTCAAAGTGGTACAACGACCATTGTCGATATGGAAACGGTAAATCATACTGATGCTGCTTTTCAGGCTATGGCGGAAAGCGGGATCCGTTGTCTGTCTGGGAAAGTCATGATGGATATGGGAGAAAACGTTCCTGATTTACTTGTAGAAGATACGACGAAATCGATTCAGCAAAGTGTCGACCTTCTTGAAAAATGGCATCAGTACGATAATGGCCGAATTCAATACGCTTTCTGTCCACGTTTCGTCGTTTCTTGTACGGAAGAACTATTAACTGCCGTCCGAGATCTATCGAAGCATTATCAGGTAAAAGTCCATACCCATGCTTCCGAAAATAGAGGAGAAATTCAAATAGTCGAGATGCAACGAGGAATGAGAAATGTTGTTTATTTGGATCAGATTGGCCTTGCAAATGAAAATCTGATTCTCGCACATTGTGTGTGGTTGGATGACGAAGAAAAAAGGATTATTAAAGAACGTGGCGTGAAGATGAGCCATTGTCCTGGCTCCAATTTAAAATTGGCATCGGGAATTGCGGAAGTACCGGATATGCTTGACAGAGATGTGAATGTCAGTTTGGGGGCAGACGGAGCACCATGTAATAATAATCTGGATATGTTTAATGAAATGCGGCTTGCTTCATTGATTCAAAAGCCACATCTCGGACCTACGCATATGGACGCGCGGACGGTGTTCCGGATGGCAACGATTGGTGGGGCCAGAGCAGTTGGGATGGAAAATGAAATAGGCAGTATTGAAGTTGGTAAGAAAGCTGATTTAGCGATTTTGGATTTGTATAAATTTCATACGTACCCTTCATCTGATGTCGACCCGATTTCCCGAATCGTTTATTCTGCTACAAGGGCAGATGTGGATACAACGATTATCAATGGTAAAGTTGTTATGGAAAAAGGCGAAGTGAAAACAGTGGATAAAGATATTGTCTTGTATGAAGCAGACAAATCAATAAAAAGGTTATTAAAGCGAGTACCTTCCATTATGAAAGTATAAAGGAAGAATCAGTTAATGAGTTTTTGTAATATTTAGTAATTTAATCCAGTGTGAAAGTAGGGGGTGAACTGCTTGAAAGAAATTCAATTAAAAGTTAATGGTGAGGAGGTTTCCATAAAGAGTCCGCCTGCTTCAACTCTGTTGGATGTACTCAGAGATGAATTGGATTTAATTGGTGCAAAGGAATGCTGTGGGAAAGGTGAATGTGGTTCGTGCTCAGTTGAAGTTGATGGTGAAGTCGTTTGTTCCTGCCTTATGCTTGTCGGCCAAACCGAGAATACAAATATTACAACCGTGGAAGGTATCGGCCAAGTCGGGGGCATGGATGTCATGCAGCAGGCTTTTGTCGATGAAGGTGCGACACAATGTGGATATTGCACTCCGGGAATTATCGTTTCTGCGAAAGCTTTTATAAACAGCATCGATCATATCCCAACAGATGATGAAGTGAAGACAGCCCTAGGCGGTAATCTTTGTCGTTGTACAGGATATACGAAAATCATTAAGGCAGTACAAACTGCTGCCAGGAGACAGTTGGCAGCAGGAGGAGCGCCAGGATGACGGCAAGGAAAGTATCAGCAATTCTGCTTGCAGCTGGGTTTTCCAGCCGGATGGGGGAATTAAAAGCCCTGCTTCCTTGGAAAGGAAAGACGTTAATCGAGTACCAGATTGAACAATTGCTCGAAGTTGGCCTAGCTGAAATTATTGTTGTACTTGGCTATAGAGCGGAAGCGTTACAGAAAAGGATTTCAGCCTACGATGTAATTACAGTATTAAATGAAAACTACCCCAACGGAAAAAGTACATCTATCCAGAAAGGTGTTTCATGTGTAGCTGATGATATAGATGGAATTCTCGTATCTGCAGTGGATCAACCTGTATCCAGTGAGACACTGAGAATCCTTATACGTGCTTTCCATCAGACAAAAAGAAAAGTCCTCATTCCCGTTTATCAAGAAAAACGTGGTCATCCTGTTTTGTTTTCCGTTAGCGTAAAGCGTGACTTAATGAAGGTGAATGAAGAAAGTAAAGGATTACGGAATGTCATCCAAAAATATCATGATGCAATCGAGCATATCCCCGTTAACGAGCCACATGTCTTATTGAATTTGAACAACCTTGATGATTATCTTGTAGGGACTTCACTGGACCAACAGTGGAAAACATAGTTAAGAAATTCGAATGATATTTACTTTTTTCAAGGAGGGTTGAGATGAGAGTTTCAGAGATGGATATGTATTCGCCGTCGACGGTTGAGGAATGCCTTTACTTTCTGCATGAAGAAGAGAAATCTTCTCGTCTACTTGCCGGAGGGACAGATGCGGTCGTCCGCATGAAGGATGGTTACTTTCGTCCGGAAATATGGATTAATCTAAAGCGATTGGATGAGCTGCGTTTTATCTCCGAAGCAGAAAATGGGATTCATATCGGCCCGTTAACTACCCATACAGATATAGTTAAATCAGAGTTGCTTCAGGAAAAAGCGGATGTACTCGTTGGAGCATCTAGAGAGGTGGGGGCGGTTCAACTTCAAAATATGGGGACGCTCGGGGGAAATCTTGCTACTGCATCACCAGCAGGTGACACGATTCCTGCACTTTATGTACTTGATGCAAAAATAGAAATAAGCTCATTTCATGATAAGAAAGTCGTTCCTATCCATGAATTTTTTACGGGACCAGGGAGAACGGTTTTAAAGCAAGATGAGATGATTACCAATATCATCATTCAGCCTCAGGGAGAAAATGAAATTGGTATTTTTGAAAAGTTAGGTCCAAGAAAAGCCCAATCCATCTCGATTGTTAATGTGGCCATCAATTTGAAAATGGGGGAGAACCCGCGAGAGTGTCTCTCTGGAAAAATTGCATTTGGCTCTGTAGGACCAACAATCATTCGCTCTAAAAAATGCGAAAGAATGCTTACCCTTGGTCCATTGGATGAGACAGCAATCCAAAATATTGCCGGAGCAGCTTGGAAAGAAGTGATGCCAATATCAGATGTCAGAGGAAGCGCTAAATACCGGCGGAGTATGGCAAGTGCGTTGCTTGAAAGAGGTCTACACCGCTTGATGCAGAGGTGGGATGAAAGATGAGTAACGAAATAAAAGAAGTACAAACGATGAAGGAAGAACAATTAAAATGGGTAGGGAAACGAGTAAAAAGAATTGACGGACCAGAAAAAGTGACCGGAGAGCAGAAATATAAAACAGATCTAAAATTCCCGAATATGGTTTGGGGGAAGGTACTTCGGGCAAAGTATCCATTTGCAAAAATCAAGTCGATTGATATAGCAAAAGCACTGGAACATCCAGAGGTAATCTGCGTGTTAACACATAAAGATATACCAGGTTTCAATGGGTTTGGTATTGTAACACCTGATCAACCGGTGCTGTGTGAAGACGTAGTGAGATGTTTGGGTGATGCCGTCGCGTTGGTTGCAGCGGAAACGGAGGAAGCTGCCGAGGAAATTCTTGAGTTAATCCATGTAGACTATGATCCTCTGGAAGCTGTGACAGATCCGGAAAGTGCTATGGTACAAGGTGCTCCACAGCTTCACCCAGATGGAAATATCCATAGTCATATTACGATCCAAAATGGTGATATCGAGAAAGGGTTTGAAGAGGCGGATTATATTTTTGAGAATACATTCTATTCCCCTCGGCAAATGCACGCATTTTTAGAGACGGAAGGTGGCTGGGGCGTGTTGGAGGAAGACGGGTCCCTGTCGATTCATTGTCCATCCCAATATGGTCACCGGGATAAGCTGCAAATTGCACGATCTCTTGCACTGAATCCAGAGCGCATTCATATTTATTCCAGTCCCAATGGTGGAGGCTTTGGTGGGAAAGATGAAATAACCGTACAAATTTATTTAGCATTACTTGCGATGAACACGGGAGGCAGACCGGTGAAACTTCACTTATCACGTGAGGAATCGGTTGCAGCTGGGATTAAACGCCACCCTTTTAAAGTAACGGTGAAAACCGGAGCGAAAAAAGATGGTACGTTAATCGCTCATAAATTGCGGGCTGTTGCGGATACCGGGGCATATGCCTCATTAGGTGGTGCGGTTGTTGCCCTCGCAATCGAACATGGCGCTGGTCCTTATAAAATTCCTAATGTGGATATGGAAGGCTTTTGCGTATTTACGAATAATGGAATTGCCGGTGCTTTTCGCGGTTTTGGGGTCAACCAGGTTTGTGTTGGGATTGAGACACATATTGACCTGCTTGCGGAAAAAACTGGTCTCGATCCGATTGAAATCAGGAAGAAGAACGCTTACTGTCAAGGAGAAAAATCCAGTCTTGGGCATGTCGTCACCTCAAGTGTCGGTACAGTGGAAACGTTAGAGAAGGCGGAACAAAGTGAGTTATGGAAAAACAGGGACGTATATAAAGCTCAAGCTAGTGAACCGTGGAAGAAACGTGGTGTTGCTGTTGCCACATCTTTTCATGCCATCGGTATGGGTCTTGGTACCCCCGACTATGGTGCAGCTACAATCGAGCTATTGGAAGATGGACGGTTTAAAGTTGCGGTTGCCATCGAGGAAATCGGAACAGGAAATGGGACAGTGTACGCACAAGTTGCAGCAGAGCTTTTAAAATGTGATATAGAAGATATCGACGTTATACAGGGAGATACGACAGAGGCTCTGGACAGCGGAACAATTTCTGCATCGCGTTCAACATACACAGGTGGTCGTGCAATTGCTACTGCAGCTCCGAAAATGATCGGCTTAATGGCTGAAGCTGCGGCAGAAATCCTACAAGTTTCAGCAGACCAAATCGAGCTTTCGGAAAATAAGTTACATGTAGCTGGAGAGGAAAAACGTGCTGTAAATTATAAAGCAATTTATGAACATCTTTATGAAAAACACCAACCAATGGTGGTGGAGGGTCATTTCTACCTTCCAAGAGAAAAAGAAGAATTGAAAAATTCCGGTGGGGCCCCTCACCATTTTTACGGTTATATGACGCATGTTGTTATGGTAGAGGTTGATACATTAACCGGTGAAACCGAGGTTCTTCGGGTCGTTACGATTCCCGATTGTGGAAAAGTCTTGAATCCACAAGGACTGGAAGGGCAATGTGAAGGCGGAGCTGTCATGGGAATTGGCTATACGTTGTATGAAGACGTATTGATGGAAAACGGCTACAACAAAACAAAAAGCTTCACAGATTATGTAATCCCGACGATCAGAGAAACACCTGTCATTGAAACCATTCCTGTGGAATCTAATGAGAATAGTGGTCCTTTCGGTGCGAAAGGAATTGCTGAAGTAGTGATGATTCCGATTATCCCGGCGATCATGGCCGCAATTTATGACGCTACAGGAGCAAGGATTTATCAACTACCGGCAACACCAGAGCGGGTTTACCAGGCAATGCAAGCTACAAAAAAACAAACGCTGACTGCGAGGTGATGTGCCTTGATGAGTCGTCAACTATACGAAAGATTTTCAGAAGCTATCCAAGAACAGAAGGATGTTGCTCTCATTACGATTACTCGTCATACTGATAAAGCATTACTTGGTACGTCGTTGCTCTTAGAAAAGGATGGCACATTATATGATGAATATCAACTTCCCTCCGAGTTACAATCCGAAATCATTAAGTGCAGTTTGCCTTTACTGGAGGTTCGCAGAACAAAAACAATTGAGATTCAATATAAGGAAACAAAAGTTGAATGCTTCATAGAGGTCTTTCAAGCTCCGCCTCATCTGATTGTGGCTGGAGCTGGTCATGTATCTGAACCTGTCGCGGAAATGGGGAAGATGCTTGGTTTCTATGTGACGGTCATTGACGATCGAGAGCAGTTTGCAAACAGGGAACGTTTTCCTTATGTCGACAAGGTAGTTTGTGCACCATATATTGACTTTTTCCGTCACGTACCGATTACATCTGAAACGTATATTCTTCTGTTGACACGGGGACATCAATTTGATGTGGTCAGTCTGCAGGAACTGTTGAGACGTGAGGAGGAAATGGAACCCGAGGAGCGAACCAAGTATATCGGAATGATCGGCAGCAGAAGAAGGATTTCTGGTGTGTTTGAACAGTTGAAGACAGAATTCACGGACCATAATTTTACAAACATCTACTCACCTGTAGGATTGGATGTTGGTGCGCAAACGCCTGCGGAAATTGCAATCAGCATTTTGGCGGAAATACTAAAAGTAAAACATACTGCAACGGGCAACTCATTAAAGGAAAAAATCTCTAGCTATTCACAATTAAAATTCCGGGAGAGAGTAAGAAAATGAACAACATGGAGTTCTTCGATAAAGTCATGTCTGTACAAAAAGCAGGTAAGAAGGCTGCGGTTGCTACGGTCATTCGAACGAAAGGATCCACGCCTAGGAGTACTGGAGCGAAGATGCTTATCTTTTCCAATGGAGATATCTATGGAACGATAGGCGGTGGCTGCGGAGAAGGAGAAGTGATTGAAAAGTCTTTTATGGTGATAGAGAAAGGCAGGGCTTGCCAGCATCAGGTTGATTTAACAAAAGGCATCATGTATGAAGATGGCGGAATTTGTGGCGGCATCATGGATGTGTTTATTGAACCGATTTAATCAGTAAAAAATCCAATGCCAGCTTCTTTAATCGTAGAATAATTGATTATTGGATGGAATATATATAAGCAAAGGATATCCAATAATCCTGTGTAAAAAGACAAAAAATGCCAAAAGTATAGCTTGCTGGGCAATGAAGTGTATTTCGCTTTATGCCTTATATTGAGAGCGGTATCAACATTCTTGTTCTGTTTACGGAAAAGAAATGAGCCGCAGTAATCATCTTGAATTTCAGGAGTTTACTGTGGCTTTTTCTGTATAAAAAACTGCGAGAAAAACCTGTTCGAAGCAAAAATGTCTTGTAGGGGGGGTGAAGGAGAATAAAAAAATTTCGGTGTCAGGAACCCGCCATTGGTGAGTAACAAATAAAGTTAATAAAGGGGTGTGGAGTATGTCAAAACAGGCGGAAGAAGTAGTCCGAGGTAAAAATAATGTCCCACCGAATCAGAATAATTTACTGGAAAGATTATTTAAACTGTCTGAACGGGGTACAGATGTAAGAACAGAATTGATCGCAGGCTTAACATCTTTCTTGGCAATGAGTTATATTATTATTGTAAATCCGATGATACTGGCAGATGCAGGAATTCCGCATGAAGCAGCTTTTGCGGCAACGATTTACGCGAGTGTGTTCTGTACGTTCTTATTTGCGTTTTGGGTAAACTATCCCGTCGCTATAGCACCTGGTATGGGTCTGAATGCATTTTTCGCGTATACCGTTGTTATTGGTTTAGGGCTGACTTGGCAAACGGCACTTGGTGCTGTATTCATTTCCGGTCTCGTTTTCTTAATCCTTACCGTTACGGGAATACGGCAGAAGATTGTGGAGGGTGTGCCGACCCCATTGAAGTCGGCAATCGGGGTTGGTATTGGTCTATTCATTGCATTTATTGGTTTCCAAAACGCCGGTTTAATTGCCGCTAATGAGGCGACAGTCATTGGATTGGGTGATATTACAGCAGCAGGTCCATTAATTGCTGCGATAGGTATCGTGATTGCCGGGTTCTTTATGGCGAAGAAAATTAAAGGCGGACTATTGCTGACGATCATCATCACAACCATCATCGCGATGATTGCTGGTGTTGCTGAGGTTCCAAAAGCTGCGAGTGATGTTATCTCTTTCCAACTCCCTAGCGTAGCTGAAACATTTTTGCAGATGGATATTATGGCAGCCGTTGGCTATGGGGTGCTATCTGTTATATTCTCCTTTACGATTGTTGAACTATTTGATAACCTAGCTACATTAATCGGTCTTACTAAGAAAGCTGGCCTGACAGATGAAAATGGTAAAATCCAAGATTTAGATAAAGCACTTCAAGCAGATGCGGTTGGTACGATGGCGAGTGCTTCACTCGGAAGTACAGCACTTAATGCATATGTGGAGAATGCGACTGGTATTTCTGAAGGGGGAAGAACTGGATTAACCGCACTTACGGTAGGGGTTCTATTCTTATTTGCCCTGTTATTCGCACCACTCGTAGGCTTTATCCCAAGTGTTGCCACTGCGCCTATTCTGGTCATTGTCGGTGCATTGATGCTGACAGAAATCACGAATATTAAATTTGATGACTATACTGATGTTATCCCTGTCTTTTTAACAATCATTATGATGCCTTTAACATATAGTATTGCAACAGGGTTGGCATTTGGTTTCATCAGCTATACTGCATTGAAAATGATGACTGGCAGATTTAAGGAAATACACTGGATTGTTTATTTTATCACGATTGCATTCATCATTCACTTTATGGTCGGCGGCCACTAAAATAGGATGTTCAAAATGTCCGGTGAAAATGACTCTTCGCATTTCTTCGTTGGCTTGCTTTTCCGCTCCTCATGTACCTACAAACGTACATTCCGGTGCTCAAAGCTAAGCCGCCTCGAACTGCTCGGTCCTTTTCATCCTCCATTTTGAATACTTACTAAAAAATGATTGTGTTGGAAGGAGGGTGAATAGTGGATAAAAACAAATTAAAAAAGAGAATCGCAGTAGCTGCCAAGAAAACTCCTGCTGACACAGTTATTAAAAACGGTAGAATACTGGATGTCTTCAGCCATGAAATTGTTGAAGCAGATATCGCTATTGTCGATGGTGTATTTGCTGGAATTGGGAGTTTTGCAGGGGAGAAAGTCATTGATGCGAAAGGAAAGTTTGTAACACCGGGTTTCATTGATGGACATGTTCATATTGAATCCGCGATGGTTACACCTGCGGAATTTGCGAATGTTGTATTACCGCATGGTGTAACATCAGTCATTGCTGATCCGCATGAAATTGCAAACGTCAGCGGTGTCGACGGTATTAAGTTTATGCTCGATGCATCTGAAAATATTCCATTAAATGTATTTATCGGTCTCCCTTCCTGTGTTCCCGCCACCCCATTCGAGAATGCAGGGGCCGTGTTGACAGATGAAGACTTACTTCCTTTTTACAACGAGGAACGGGTGATCAGCCTAGGTGAAGTGATGGACTTCCCCGCAGTTTTTCAAGGAAATGATGCGATGCTCGACAAATTGCTGGATGCAGCAAGTAACAATAGAGTAATTGATGGTCATGCCGCTGGGGTTGATGAAAATGGAATAAATGTTTACATGACAGCGGGTATCCGTAGCGATCATGAATGTACAACAGCGGAACAGGTGAGAGACAGATTACGTCGAGGCATGTATGTCATGCTTCGTGAAGGGTCCGCATCCCGTGATCTAAAAACACTGTTGCAAGCAGTGAATGAGAATAATGCCCGACGCTGCTTGTTTGTGACAGATGATAAACATTTGGATGATTTGATTGAAGAAGGAAGCATCGATCATAATGTAAAGATTTCGATTGAGCATGGTATTCATCCGATTACGGCTTTTCAGATGGCGACATTGAATGCTGCGGAATATTTTGGCTTAAAGACGAAAGGGGCTATTGCTCCTGGATATGATGCAGATTTCTTGTTGTTGGATAGCTTGGAAGACGTTACAATTCATGAGGTTTTTGTAAACGGGGAATCGGTGGCGATGAATGGAAAAACTATGCCAAAAATAAAAAATACGCTCACTCCAGCTGAAAAAATTATGAATAGCATTCAGATACATGAAATCTCAACGGACGATCTGCGGTTGGAGATTGGCGAAAATCAGAAAGCAAATATTATTTCCGTCATCCCAAACAGTATTGTGACGGAACATAAAATCGATGCTGTGGATATAAGAAATGGTCTTTTTCAGCCTTCGCTTGAAAAAGACTATCTGAAGCTTGCAGTAGTTGAACGTCATCACCAAACGGGCAACATTGGTCTAGGTATCATACATGGATTAGGCCTGACTTCCGGGGCAATTGCAACAACGATTGCCCATGATTCACATAATATCATCGCTACAGGTACGAATGATCAGGATATAATGTTAGCGATAAATAGTATTAAGGGGATCAATGGAGGGATCGTTGTTGTTCATGAAGGCAAGCTGATTGCTTCATTGTCATTACCTATTGCTGGATTAGTTTCCGATCGAAGTTTTGAAAAAGTATATAGCGACTTGCAGCGATTGAATCAAGCACTTGCCCACATTGGATTTTCGGGCGACTTTAATCCTTTCATATTGCTGTCATTCATGGCTCTCCCCGTCATTCCAGAAATAAAACTGACGGATAAAGGGTTATTTGATGTAAAAGAATTTAAGCATATTCCCGTTGAGGCAGGAAAAATTTATAGTAGCAAGTAAGCTTGGCATTCACCATATATCTGGTGGATGCCAAGTTTTTTCTTTTCAAATTCTAATATTTCTATCATAATAAAAGAAACTATTCTGAATAAAAGAGGGGGAGCGAATATGACAAATTTTAAAACAGCAGATATTTGTGATGACTATGCAAGCGAGGTACAAGTTTGTCAATTAGATTTACGTTCATATGGGAAAAAGCGGCGATTTTTCGGAAAAATTGAAACGGTACAGGTGTTTGAAGATAATGTGCTGTTTGAAGAAGCGTTGGAATCTGTTCCAGAAGGTTCGGTAATTGTTGTGAATGGCGGCGGCTCAACAAACTGTGCGCTGATGGGGGACCGTCTTGCAGGTATCGCCGTATCGCGAAAACTCGCAGGTGTGATCATCAACGGCTGTATCCGTGATTCAGCTGATATTGCATCAATGGATGTTGGGGTTTTAGCGCTCGGAACAAATCCATTGAAAAGTAAGAAGAACGGTATTGGGGAGCGGGATGTGAGTTTTACCTTTGGTAATGTCCATTGGAAACCAGGAGATTATGTCTATGCCGATGAAGACGGTGTGATTGTGGCGTTGGAAAAGCTTGTATAAATTGAAAATTACCAAACGCTCCGTGCTGATGCTGAGCGTTTGGTTTCCTCTTTTTAATTTTTCGTGACTTTAAACCTCAACACGGTCTTCAATTTCTCCGTTGCAGTTCTCCTGAAATCCGAAATGTAAATTTCTTTATGGGTTTTCTCTGCTCTATCCAAGTTATTGTCCATACAAAACTGTTCCATCACCTCAAAGGTTTTCGGCTCATCATCGAAGCTCCCGATATGCATCGCTTGGACACATAACCCTTCTGTAATGGATTCAAATTTCACATCGTCTATATTGTGAGGTGCTTTTTTGTTTTTCACTGTATTCACTGCGTAGTCGAATAGCTCGTCTGTTACAAAGTCTGGTTGTCTGATCATCAATTTGTAAACGAGATGGTCTTTATTAAGATAGTCGAGCTTCCTGCCTTCCTCATCCAAATCCCAGTGACCTTCCAAAGGGAAAAAGGTATATTCAAAATAACCTTCTGGTGTCAGCCCTTTCTTCGGCATCATGCGGATGGCATAGGATAAGCCGTAAAGGGTTTCGATGTCCTGTTTGAAAGACTCGCTATTCGGATTGCCCTTTCCTTTTATCGTGAAAAATTTCATTTCTGGGACAGCTATTAGATTAGGTTTTTGTTTCGGTAAATAGAGTTCCTTTGCATGCTTTCTCCATTCGTACTTACTCATTTGCATCAACTCTTTTCTCTTATAAATCTATTTCTATTATACCTCTTTTAAGTAGTTGTGTTCTGATGTATCCGAGAAATATCATCAAAGCGACCCTTTTCATAGATAATTATTTGTTTTTATGTCGTTTTAAGTAATATTATGCAAATTCATTTTTATCTAAACTATTTGAATTTTTATTTTAATATGCTATACTTATACGTGGGTAAGCGCATACATGATAGTCATCCTTATTATTAAAAAATTTAAGGAGTGAGTCTATTGTCGAACAAAGCGGTAGTGTATTCAAAGCCAGGAGAAGTAGAATTAAAGGATATTGGATATCCGGATCTCGTTCTCCGTGATGGACCAGGGGTCAACCCTCTCAATGTTGGTAGAAAGGTAAATCATGGGGTTATACTTAAAGTGATTGCTACTAACATCTGTGGAAGTGACCAGCATATGGTCCGTGGTAGAACGACTGCTCCGAGTGGTTTGGTGCTGGGGCATGAGATTACTGGTGAAGTAGTCGAAGTTGGTAGTGACGTAGAATTCATCAAAAAAGGTGATATTGTATCGGTTCCGTTCAATATTGCTTGTGGACGTTGTGACAATTGTCGTCAGCAAGATACACATATTTGCTTGAATGTTAACCCAGATCGTCCTGGTTCTGCATACGGATATGTGGATATGGGAGGATGGGTCGGCGGACAATCCGAGTATGTACTTGTCCCATATGCTGATTTCCAGCTATTGAAATTCCCTGATAAAGATCAAGCGATGGATAAAATTCTTGATTTAACCATGCTTTCTGATATTTTCCCGACAGGATACCATGGAGCGGTCAGTGCAGGAGTTAAAATGGGGTCCACCGTTTATGTAGCTGGTGCTGGTCCAGTTGGACTTGCGGCGGCACATTCTACACAATTGCTTGGTGCGTCGGTTGTAATTGTTGGAGATTTGAACGAAGAGCGTCTCGCACAAGCTAGAAGCTTTGGATGCGAAACGGTCAACTTGAGAGAACATGATGATCTCGGCGAACAAATTGAACAGATTCTTGGAGTTCCAGAAGTAGACTGTGCAATCGACGCGGTTGGCTTTGAAGCTAGCGGACATGGCCGTGATGCTGGTGAAGCTCCTGCAACAGTACTGAACTCCATCATGGATATTACGAGAGCTGGCGGCCGTCTAGGTATTCCTGGATTGTACGTAACAGGAGACCCAGGTGCGGTAGACACTGATGCGAAAGAAGGAACGTTGAAAATCCGTTTCGGTCTAGGATTCGCGAAGGCACATCATTTCGTAACTGGACAAACTCCTGTTATGAGATATAACCGTGACCTCATGAAAGCAATCTTCAGTGACCGTGCACAAATCTCGAAAGTGGTTAATGCTACTGTTATTTCCATTGATGATGCTCCTGAAGGGTATCAGAAGTTCGATGGAGGAGCAGCAAGAAAGTTTGTCATCGATCCTCATGGCACGGTCCGTAAACATCTGAAACTGGATACGGCTGATGCTATCGGTTAAAAAACTACCTATTGAAAAATAAATATAGCAACTAATTATACAAGCCCACATTCTAACTTACTTTCTAAGTAATATATTTAGAGTGTGGGCATTTTTGTAATATACTTCAATGAATTTGAAGCGCTTACAAATGTCCGTCCCTACAAATAAGCAATGGTTTATGGAAAGGAGTGTAACCATGTCCGAATTTTTAGGTGAACTGATTGGTACGATGATTCTTATTACACTTGGTGCAGGAGTCGTTGGTGGAGTGGTGTTGAAAAACACCAAAGCAGAAAATTCCGGATGGATTGTCATCACAGTCGGTTGGGGATTGGCGGTGGCGATGGGCGTTTATGCAGTTGGTAATATTTCAGGTGCCCATATCAACCCAGCTGTAACACTCGGTTTCGCTGCAGTCGGGGAATTTCCATGGGAAAAGGTTCCGCTTTATATTACTGCGCAAATGATCGGTGCGATTCTTGGTGCAACGATTGCTTATCTGAATTACTTGCCACACTGGAGTAAAACAGAGGATGCTGGTGCAAAGCTTGCAGTATTTTCGACTTCACCAGCTGTCAGAAGTCCATTTTCAAATTTTCTAAGTGAGATGATTGGCACGTTTGTATTGCTTCTTGGACTTATGTTTATCGGAGCCAATCAATTTACAGAAGGATTGAATCCGTTAATCGTTGGACTATTGATTGTTGCGATTGGTGTCTCCCTAGGTGGTGCAACCGGGTATGCAATCAATCCGGCGCGTGACTTGGGACCAAGAATTGCCCATGCACTCTTGCCGATACCAGGTAAAGGCAGCTCTGATTGGGGATATGCATGGATACCAATCGCTGGTCCATTATTTGGCGGAGTATATGGCACAGTTTTTTATCAAGCATTATTTTTGGGAGAGTTCTCTACACTCTTCTGGATTATGAGTGTACTTGTCCTGATTATCATTGTTGGCGCAGTGAATATGGAAATGAGAAAAGATCTGCAGAAGGAAGAGATAAAATCAAAGGCTGTATAGTATGAAATTTGGATAAGAAATAAATATGCTAAATCGGAGGAATGCATCTTATGGAAAAAGAAAAATATATACTCGCTCTCGATCAAGGTACAACAAGTTCCCGTGCCATATTATTTAATCATAATGGAGAAATTGTGGAGGTTGCTCAAAAGGAGTTCGAGCAATTTTATCCGAAACCTGGCTGGGTTGAACATGATGCGAATGAAATATGGACATCGATTCTTTCTTGTATTGCGAATGTGCTCCGGAAAGCAGACATTGAACCGGATCAAGTCGCTGGAATCGGGATAACAAATCAGCGGGAAACGGCGGTTGTTTGGGACAATAATACAGGTAAGCCGATTTACAATGCCATCGTCTGGCAGTCGCGGCAAACACAAGAAATTTGTAATGAACTTCGTGAACAAGGTTACAATGACCTTTTCCGTGACAAAACCGGTCTGTTGCTTGATCCGTATTTTTCCGGAACGAAGGTGAAATGGATTCTGGATAATGTGGACGGTGCAAGGGAAAAAGCGGAAAACGGCGATTTATTATTCGGCACCATCGATACCTGGCTTGTCTATAAATTATCGGGCCAGAAAACACATGTGACGGACTACTCCAATGCTTCCCGGACATTGATGTTCAACATATATGACCTCAAGTGGGATGATGAGTTGCTGGACATTCTCGGCGTTCCAAAAACGATGCTGCCAGAAGTTCGTTCTTCTTCTGAAGTTTATGCAAACACGGTTGATTATCACTTTTTCGGACATGAAGTTCCGATAGCTGGAATTGCGGGTGACCAACAGGCAGCTTTATTCGGTCAAACCTGTTTTGAAGAAGGTATGGGGAAAAATACGTATGGAACTGGTTGCTTCATGCTGATGAACACGGGAGAAAAAGGAGTAAGTTCCAAACACGGGTTGCTCACAACGCTCGCCTGGGGAATTGATGGCAAAGTGGAATATGCCCTTGAAGGAAGTGTGTTCGTTGCAGGCTCTGCCGTTCAATGGCTCAGGGATGGTCTAAAGATCATCGAAACTTCACCGGAAAGTGAAAGTTTTGCAACAAAAGTAGAATCGACGGATGGAGTCTATATGGTTCCAGCTTTTGTTGGTTTAGGGACGCCGTATTGGGATAGTGATGCTCGCGGAGCACTATTCGGTCTTACACGTGGAACGTCGAAGGAACATTTTATTCGCGCAACGTTGGAATCCCTCGCTTATCAGACGCGGGATGTGCTCGATGCGATGATTCAAGACTCAAATATAGAACTAAAAGCATTACGGGTTGATGGTGGTGCGGTTAAAAACGATTTTCTCATGCAATTCCAAAGTGATATCCTTAATGTCCCAGTAGAGCGTCCAGTCGTCCAAGAAACGACAGCCCTTGGAGCGGCATATCTTGCTGGCTTGGCTGTCGGGTATTGGAAAGACAAAGAAGAGATCGCCAAACAGTGGGTGGTAGAAAAAACCTTCGAGCCTGAAATGGATGAACAGCAAAGAGAAGGGTTATATACAGGATGGCAAAAAGCAGTGGAAGCTACGAGAGCCTTTAAGGTCTGAGGTAGAGGGATAGATTCATAGGAAATGACTTCTATTATCATAGATAAAAGCTAGGACTTTACAGTTCTAGCTTTTTCTAATTACCATGTCTATTGGAGAAATACAAGGACTAATTCACTAACTAAATATATCTTTCATCACGGATTTACGGTATTTAAACATATTTTCCAACATGCTCCGTACGAATACAACGTGTGCAATACAACCGAGTAGAGAAAACGGCATTGCATAATGCACGATATCTTGCATTTCCGTGCCATTTCCTTTTTCAACGAGTCGGTGCTCGTGATGCCAGAAGCGGAAAGGACCAAAACGTTGCTCGTCAACGAACATTTGCCCTTCATCAATATGAGTGATTTCCGTAACCCAATTCAATTTGATGCCAAGGAATGGTCTGATTTGATAATGGATAATCATACCTTCATACATCGCTTGCGGCAGTGGCTCGAGTGGTGTGAGCGACATATTATCAGCGGTGATATTTTCTAATTGAGCCGGGTTCGAAAGGAAATTCCAGGCTTCTTCACGGGAAACAGGTAGATGCTGTTTTGATGTTAAAGTGTAGAGTTTCATTTTGATTTCCTTTCTAGATTCGGTATCGATCGATTCGTGTTGGCTTCAGTATATTTGAAGCAATTGTCTGCGTCAAAACATATGATGAATATATTTTGAGTAAAATGAACTAATATATCCCCTATCAAACTATGATACTATAATCGTTAAACGGATATTTCATCCAAGATATGCTTAGTCATACAACTAAACTACATTAGGTGATTTTATGGAAGCTTTCCCAAAAAGTGTTGAATTTTGTTATCCTTGGCGCAGTTATCAAGCTGAGGTATTGAAAAACTTAGATGAGCATTTGGAAAATAATCATCTTCATTTAATTGCCCCTCCTGGATCGGGGAAAACAGTCCTTGGATTGGAGGTCATGTTGCGTTTAAATAAGCCGACGTTAATCGTTGCTCCTACATTGGCTATCCGCAATCAATGGGTCGATCGGTTTGTGTCATTGTTTTTACAAGTGAATGAAGTACCTGATTGGATTTCGATGGACTTGAGAAATCCAACATTTTTGACAGTAACCACGTATCAAGGATTACATGCGCTGTTTGATGAGAATGGGCATGATGACACCGAGCAGATTGATGATGAGGAAGCGGAAGAAGTAGAGTTTAGTGAAAAAGAAGTAGCACGTACTAAATTTTTTGCATGCAACTTTCAAACGCTGATTCTTGATGAAGCCCATCATTTGCGGACAAGCTGGTGGAGGACGTTGACGGATGTACGTAAAAAGCTGACAAATCTAAGTACAGTAGCATTGACCGCAACACCCCCTTACGATGTGGACAAGTCCGAATGGGACAGGTATATAGAGTTGTGCGGACCGATAGATGAAGAGATTGAAGTTGCCGCCCTCGTGAAGGAAGGTGACCTTTGTCCGCATCAGGACTATATTTGGATGTCTAAGCCTACTAAACAGGAGCAAGGTCCAATTGAGTTTTATCATAGAGAAGTAGAGCAGTTCAAAAATGATTTATTACATAATGAAGATTTCCAACAATTGATCCAATCTCATCCGTGGATTCAATCGGAAGAATTTGTGGAAGAGAAGTTGGCGAACCATGCTTACTTTATCAGTATGATATTGTACTTGAAGGAAATAGGAAGTAATGCTTGGGAGAAACCGTTCCAGCTTGTCGATGAAAAAGCGGAACATTTACCGGAATTTGATTTGGAATGGACGCAGGAATTGTTAACCAGTTTGCTTTATAAAGATAAATGGGTGGATCCGAAAGAAGAACCGATAAAAAGTATTCGCAAAAAGCTATCAGCAATTGGCGCCATCGAACGAAGAAGGGTACAATTAATTGCTACAAAAGCGATGGAGCGGACACTACTACATAGTACTTCGAAGCTCGACAGCATCAATAAAATAATTTTATTGGAAAAGAAATCCCTCGGTGATTCTTTAAGGTTGGTTATATTAGCAGATTACATTTATGGTGATGATTTACCAAAAAGTAAGGAAGACATTAGCCCTCTCGTTCGGCTTGGTGTTATACCGGTTTTTGAAAGTGCAAGAAGAGAGCTAGGTGAACAGTGCAAACTAGGTGTATTGACAGGTTCCATCGTCATCATACCAAAAAGTTCACTTCCTCTATTAGAGAAAAGTCAGTTAAAGTTTGAAGCAGAAGTATTGGTTCACGATGAACGGTATGTGAAAATCTCTTGGCAGGGAGCTTCCCGGCAGCGGATGGTCCAATTCATCACAGAAATCTTTGCTGCGGGTGAAATTGATGTATTAGTCGGAACAACCGCATTGCTTGGAGAAGGATGGGATGCACCGAGCGTCAATACGCTGATCCTAGCTTCATATGTCGGTACATTCATGCTGACAAACCAGATGCGTGGTCGCGCTATCCGAATTGAAAAGGGCAATCCGGAAAAGGCAGCAAATATATGGCACCTAGTCTGTGTCGATTCTGCTCTTGAGGATGGAGGATATGACTTGAAATCCTTGAGACGACGCTTTCGTTCATTAACAGGGGTGGATGAAGAATTGCCATTAATTGTCTCCGGAATAGATAGGTTGCGTATTCCGCAAAACGATTATACTAAAGCGACGATTGAGGAAATCAATCAAGAAATGACTAGGCGTGCTATTGATCGAAGTAGGTTGTTTACACGCTGGAAAAGGGCAGTTTCGGAAGGTTCACAGAAACGCGAGGAACTTCAAGTTGATAAAGTCTTTATTCCGAGACCGTTTATTCTCCGTAATACATTGAAATCGCTTGTATTGACGTCTATTATAACAATCGCTTATACCTTTAATGCCCTTGCTGAAAAAATTCGTTTTTCCACGGTTGAATCGAATGAAGGAGTAGTCTATCTAAGTATGGGACTCATTTTCGGTGTGCTCGCATCTTCGCCGTTTTGGTGGAAAGCATTGCGGATATTTCTGTTTAATTCTTCGATAGAGAAAAGGATGAAGTCGGTTGGAGAAGCAATCTATCACACACTTTATGAAATTGGATTGCTTCAAACGCCGCCTTCTGAAAATCGAATATATACGGAACAAGCTCCATTAGGTGAAGTCTATTGTCATCTGGAAAGAGGGACAAAATACGAACAAAAGTTATTTTTACAAGCTTTACAAGAATTACTAGATCCAATTGAAAACCCTAGATACATACTGCATCGACAGTCTGGTAAAACTCTTTGGGTCAAACATGATTATCATGCTTTACCAGAAGAAATTGGGAGAAGGAAAGACTACGCGGAAACGTTCCTAGCTCAATGGCAGAAGAAGATTGGTAAAGCAGAACTTATTTATACAAGAACACCTGAAGGACGAAAACTATTATTAAAGGCCAGAATGCGTGCCATGTCCGCTAAATTTGTCAAACGTTCGGAGCGGTTAAGTGTATGGAAATAAAAGGACAGGAATTTTCCTGTCCTTTTATTTATTGGGGTTTGGACTGGATTGTAATTTATTCATTTGTGTTGTTATAGAGGTTTTAATAGCCTGAATGGGGGATATCATCTTTCCTTCGGGTCTTTATAGAAGCTATAATAGCCCGAATGGAGCAAAGATTCTCTTCTTCGAGTCTTTATAGGAGTTCTAATAGCCCGAATGAGGTACATAATCATTCCTTCGAGTCGTTATAGAGTTTCTAATAGCCCGAATGGAGTACAGAATCTCTCCTTCGAGTCTTTATAGAAGTTCTAAAAGCCCGAATGGAGTACGGAATCTCTCCTTCGGGTCTTTATAGAAGTTCTAAAAGCCCGAATGGAGTACAGAATCATTCCTTGGAGTCTTTATAGAAGTTCTAAAAGCCCGAATGGAGTATAGAATCTTTCCTTCGGGTCTTTATAGAAGTTCTAATAGCACGAATGGAGTACAGAATCATTCCTTGGAGTCTTTATAGAAGTTCTAAAAGCCCGAATGGGGTACAGAATCTTTCCTTCGAGTCCTTATAGGGGTTCTAAGAGCTCGAATGGAGAACATAATCATTCCTTCGAGTCTTTATACAAGTTCTAAGAGCTCGAATAGAATACAGAATCACTCCTTCGAGTCTTTATAGAAGTTCTAAGAGCACATATCGGGTACTGAATGTCCTGTTCGTGTTGTTATAATGCTTTTTCATAAGTATACGAGATTAATATTCTTACATTCTTAGTCATATACGAAGCTCAATAAGTTAATACTCCTATTAATTAACCTTCCACTTATCTCTACTTCATAATTCATGACAATTCTCCCATTACCAACCGAATATTCTTAAAAATTATTCTATTCTAATTGACAAAATAGTTTTGAAACATTATATTGTATGAAAACGCTTTAATATATTGTCGAAAGGGGATTAGTATGGATAAAAAATGGCTTGTTTTATTTGTGACAGCTTTACTCGCCATTGTCCTTATGGCATGTGGTGATGACTCAGACAATGAAGCAGAAGCAGATTCAGGGGATTCGGCTAGTATTGAATCTAATATTGTAACCATCGCCACGGGTGGTGCGTCAGGTCCGTATAACATCATTGCAACGTCACTGGCAGATGTTTATTCGAATACTTTTGATGTCAACTCAAGAACACAGACAACAGGGGCTTCTGCGGAGAATTTAAACTTAATGGCTGACGGTAAGGTGGAAATGGCCTTTGTTATGAGTGATGCTTTAAGCCAAGCATTGAACGGAGAAGAGAGCTTCTCAGAACCCTTAGATGGGATCTCGCAAATAGCGACACTATATCCGAATGTGGTCCAAATCGTTGCACGGGCAGATGCTGGAATTGAAACGATTGAAGATTTAGTTGGAAAGCGGGTTGCTGTTGGAGACCAAGGATCAGGAGTTGAATTGAATGCGCGTGCGTTGTTGAACGGTCATGGTATTACATACGATGACTTACAAGCTGACTACCTTGGTTATGCTGAAGCAGCCGATGGATTAAATGCCGGCAGAATTGATGCTGCTTTCTTAACGAGTGGGCTGCCGAATGCTTCCGTTATGGAACTTTCAGAGACGACAGATATCGTTCTTGTTTCTGTGGATCCAGATAATGTAGATGAAATTGCACAAAAACACCCTTATTTTATCCCTTATGAAATCCCGGCGGGCACCTATGATAATGAAGAGCCAATTCCGACTGCAGCTGTTCCAAACGCCTTTGTTGTGCGGAGTGATTTAAGCGAGGATGATGTGTATCAATTGACGAAAACATTTTTTGAAAGTCTAGATACATTGGTGAACTCACATCAAGCGGCAGCTGATATTTCTTTAGAAGGTGCGCAAGAAAGTCTGATTGCACCACTTCATCCAGGGGCTGAAAAATACTTCAATGAGCAATAGGGTCAAACGATTTTTGATTGGGAGCGCGTCCCTGATCGTGCTCCTTTTTCTTCTGTTTATCCGAATACCAGTCATCGAATTGGCAGGCAACAGCACCACTTATTTTATTCAAGAGGAAGAGATGGTTCTGGGTTGGATTCATTCTATCGAAAAAGAAGAATGGTTCGAAACATATAAGAGAGAAAAACAAAACCTTGTTTTAACGGAAACCCATTTTAAGACATATGGTGCTGGTACGCCTTACCAAGCAGTGGAAACAGAGACGGAGGACGGCTTTATTCAAATGAAAATGGATCTTGTTTATGAAAAATTAAATATAACCGTCTCAGAAAATGTACAAACCACAATCTTTTTCGAGGATCGCGAAGTCCCTCTTTACCGATACTTTGATCAATACGAAACGGTCACCATTAAAACGACTAATCTACCGATTTGGGAGTACGTAAGGGGTGAGTTTTTATGAAAAATGCTAAGCCGATGCCAACAGCATCTGCTGAGATTTCAGATGAACAGGTGCAGAAGGTGTTGGAAAAATTCGATTTAGAATCGAATGTACGAAAAGTAAATAATAAATATGTGATGTTGTTTTTCAGTATTCTGGCAATCACGTATGCATTATTTCATTTGTACATCACCTTTAATCCGTTGCCGACATTATTGCAGCGTAGTATGCATTTGATGTTTGGTTTGGCGCTCGTTTTTTTACTTTATCCGACGTTTAAAAAACAAGACCGCACGAGGGTGCCTTACTATGATTGGATTTTATTTGCACTGAGTATCGCTTCTTGTGCCTATTTGTTTATTGTTTACCAAGATATCGTAACGACCCGTGGGGGAGTTGCCAATAATACCGACATTATGATGGCAATATTAACGGTAATATTAGTCTTTGAAGCGGCACGTCGGGTCACGGGCTGGATTTTACCGATATTAGCATTGCTCTTCCTTAGTTATCCTTTCTTCAGCCATCAAGATTGGCTTCCGAGGATGTTGCTTACAAGACCTTTTGATTTGGCGGATATCTTTGGACAGTTGTATACAAAAACTGAAGGGCTATTCTCTACAGCAATTGGAGCATCGGTGCAATTTATTTTCCTGTTCATCTTATTCGGGGCATTCCTAGCAAAGTCTGGAATGGGGCAATTTTTCAATGACTTGGCTCTAGCGCTTGCCGGACATAAACAAGGTGGACCAGCGAAGGTTGCTGTGATTTCAAGTGCCTTTATGGGCTCGATCAATGGTTCTGCAGTTGGAAACGTCGTTAGTACCGGTGCGTTTACGATTCCTTTAATGAAAAAAATCGGCTACGATAAAAATTTTGCTGGTGCTGTTGAGGCAAGCTCATCAATTGGTGGACAAATATTACCACCGGTTATGGGGGCAAGTGCCTTTATTATGGCCGAGACGACTGGTATATCATATGGAATGATTGCTCTCTCAGCGATTATTCCAGCACTGTTATTTTTCTTGAGTAGTATTATGCAGGTTCATTACCGGGCGGGAAGGGCAAATTTACGTGGATTACCTAAGGCCGATCTTCCACAATTGAAGAAAGTGCTAAAAGAGGGCTGGCATTTGATGATTCCATTAGTAATCTTGATTGCCATGTTGTTCTCAGGTATGCCTGTTTCTTACGCCGCTTTTTACACCATTGTGTTAACCGTTGTTGTATCTTGGTTCCGAAAACATACGAGAATGTCATTTATGGATATTTTACATGCGCTGGAAACTGGTACAAGACAAGCACTGTCTACAGTCATTGCTTGTGGTGTTGTCGGTGTGGTTATCGGTGTTGTTAACTTGACTGGGTTTGGTGCAACATTGACATCTGCAATTACGAGCATCGGTGCTGGATCACTCATGCTTACGTTATTTTTGACCATGCTTGCATCGATTGTTCTAGGTATGGGGTTACCTTCAATCCCAGCGTATATTATTACGGCTACAATGGCTGCGCCTGCTCTTGCAGAGTTCGGTATACCAGTTCTCATTGCGCATTTGTTCGTATTCTACTTTGGAATTTTCGCGAACATTACACCACCTGTAGCTCTCGCTTCCTTTGCTGGTGCGGGATTGGCTGGCGGAGATCCTATGAAGACAGGATTTATCTCCGTCCGGTTATCGATAGCAGGGTTCATCGTACCATTTATTTTCGTTTACGAACCAGCGATGCTGCTTATTAATCCAACAGGCTTGCCTCCGAATGCAACAGAGTTTCCTTTTGCAAGTGTTATAGATATCCTGATCGTTGCGGTAAGTTCAGCGATAGCGGTTATCGCCATAAGTGCAGCTGTAGAAGGGTATTTTAAGACGAATCTGGGGGTTCTCAGTCGAATCATTCTCGGTTCGGGAGCATTACTTTTAATCGTTCCTGAATTGATTACTGATATGCTGGGCTATGGCATTATCATTATAGTATTCATAATGAATTATCTTAAAGGTAAAAAAGAGCCTCCAGTTTCCGTAGCTGGAAAAACAGGATAAGCTCTTTGAATGCTGGGACGTAAGGCAATTCTTTTACAGTCCCAGCTTTAATTTTTTAGGAAGGTCTTAACGGATTTTAAATTCAATCCTTGGATTTTCTTCCGTTGCATCATGAAACAACTGAACAATGGCTTGGGCGTATTCACCTAAGTTTTCAAGCAGGTCATCATGATGAAGCAGTTCAATTTGCAACGCTTTGTTATATGAACTTAGTACATCCCATAATGCATCCAGGTTATTTCCATAGTAGTCTTTTATAGACAATTTATCTTTTAAATATGGATGTACATCTTCTTTTTTCAGCATTTCTTTTCCATTCAATGTAATATATTCCATTCTATTCATCTCCATATAATAGAGTAAAAGTTTCATAATGGTCATCCGTATAGTAAATCAGCCCATCATTCGAATATACAATCCGTTCGGGACCACGATAGCCGCCTTCATAGTTGATATCGGCTTCGTAGTATTGCCTGCCTTCTTTTTTCGGAAGTTTTCCTTCGCGATTATAAAATTTATCACCGCCGATACTTTTCTTGTCGGTAACTTCCCAAAGGTTGCCTTCACTTGCCTCCCAGCCTAATTCGCTTGCTTCACGTTTTGTTATATAGTTTGGTGGAAGTTTGTTGTATGTATGGATGTATAGTGCAACTTCTTCTTTACTTGTATAATGTCCATCTTCTGTTATATCGGTCAGATCTTCGTCTTGCAGCACATCCAACAAATCCGTTGGTGAACAACCAGCTAATAGTATGCTGAGCAGTGTTAGAAAAAATAAATAAATAATTTTCTTCGGCATTGTTTACCTCCCATGATATAGGGTGTGTGAAATTTAATAGTCATTTGTATTATATCACGCTAATAGAAGAAAGTAGGTACAACTTTCTTGCTGTTTTTAGATAAAAAACAGTAAGAAGTTTAGGGGTTATGGTTAATGAATATAACTTATAATCATTATACAATTATATTGTGAAATAAATCACAAGTTTAAAGAGGAGTGTTAAAACATGAATGATCTTAAAGGTAAAGTAGCAATCATTACAGGTGGAGCTTCTGGTATTGGTTTAGCAACAGTTGAAGCATTTCTTGATAAAGGTTCTAAGGTAGTATTAAGTGATTATAATGAGGAATTAGGTAAACAACAAGCTGATCGTCTGGCTGAAAAAGGAGAAGTAATCTTTGTGAAAGCTGATGTTTCAAAAGAGGAAGAAGTTAAGGCGCTTGTTGATAAAACGGTAGAAACTTTTGGTACAGTAGACGTTATTTTCAACAATGCTGGGATCGGCTCCCAAGGCGAAACACATGCACTTTCTTATGAAGACTACGAAAAAGTAATAAAAATCAATCAGGATGGTGTGTTCTTTGGTGCAAAGCATGCCCTTAATGTGATGCGGGAAAATGGTGGCGGGGTCATCATCAACTGTGCCTCTATTCTAGGTCTTGTTGGTGAGCCGACTGCTTTTGCATACAACGCTGCGAAGGGTGCAGTCGTATTAATGACTAAATCGTTGGCACTTCAGTATGCGAAAGATAATGTCCGTTGTGTGGGAATTGCTCCGGGTTATGTAGAATCTGGTATGGTAAATAAAGAAGCATTAGGAGAATACTATGATGGACTAGTTGCAAAACATCCAATCGGACGTCTTGGTGTGGCAGATGAAATTGCCCACGCAGTCATCTTCGCTGCAGAGAACACATTCTTAACAGGACTCACCATTCCAGTTGATGGTGGGTATACAGCTCAATAATGGAATATTGATAAAAACTCAAAACAGATATTGTTTTGGGTTTTTTATTTTGAATGCCCCTCATTGGTATAGTTAATTTTCAAAAAGCGATATATAATCAAATTGGACTTATTTTTTTATGACAGGGGATAGGATTTTGAAAGAGAAAGAGATGCATTGTTATCATTTTGCAGCAGAAATTTCTGCACCGATAGATGTTGTATTTCAATGCTTAAACAAAGACGAGCATGTCTTGAAGTGGAATACTCAAATCATTAGAAATATATATGAAGGCAGTGAAGAAGATCTAGAGGCAGGCTCAACTTTTACAACGGTCCAAAAAATAGGGGGAAAGGTATATGAATTGGAAGGAAAGTATGTAGAGTACGATCCGCCATATTTCGCTGTTGTAGAGACGGAAACAAAAGAAGGGATAAGCAAGACGGAATATAGACTAGAGGAACTAGACGGAGAAACGATTTTTACCGTTGACGTTTACTTAATTCCATCGAACTGGATCTACAAAACGACAATGAAAATGATGAAATGGGCAGTCAAGCCAATGTATGATGAGCAGTTTGAAAGATTTGTAGACTATATCCATACGGAAATGTAATGTTCTTCCATTCCGTATAGTCGGTTTGACGATAAGCAAAACTTATTCGGAAAAATAGAGGGAGAATGTATAGTTTGAAGAACCCGGTGGTACATAATAACACAGGGTTCTTTTATTTATATACAAATCAAAGATGTGGAACGGAGGCAGTCAATGAAACAAATAGCTTATCATTTACGGGGAAGCTTAAAATTGCTGCGGATGATAGCGGTTTTGTCATCCAGCATGGTTACGATTTTATCAAGTTTGCTCCCTCTATATCTCTATTCAAACCTCGATACGATTACTCTAACATTCATGTTTCTCTTTTTAACTTCTGCAGCGATCCTCTTTCATGGGGTATTGACACATGTTTTTAACGATTATACTGATCATCTTTCTGGAACAGATACAAAAAGTCCTGCTATCTTGTCGGGTGGGAGCAGAGTGATTCAGGATGGTATTTTCCCGCCAGAATTGCTTTGGAAGATTGGTAAAGTACTTTCGTGTATTTTTCTATTGCTTGCTGTTCTTTTTTTCTTAACGAGTCAAATTAAATTGAGTGTACTTATTCTGGTCGGAATATGGGCAGCGGTATCGTATTCCCTTCCGCCTTTCCGATTTAGTTATCGCCCATTTCTTGGGGAGTGGCTAAGTTTATTTCCTGCTTTCCTATTTTTAGGGATTGCTGGTCCATGGTTGCTTCTTGATCAAATACCGATTTGGGCGTATCAGAACGCGGTAGTGAATGCACTCGTCTGCATGGCTTGGGTCATGGTCCATCATATTCCAGATATGGAAGCGGATAGAGAGGCAGTGCCCCCTAAAAGAACATCGGTCGTATGGTTCGCTGAGCAATTCGGCCAATCTACGGCAAAACTGCCAGCTATAATCTACTTCTTGTTAACTGGTTGTACTGCAATTTGGATCGCATACACTCGTCCATTGGCTGCTATGATGTTGGCTGTTCTTGTCCTACTTGTAGCTTGGTTATTGATAAGGATGAACACTCGAGATGCTTATGACGTTACGAAAGTGGAGAAATACTTATTGCTTATCGCGATGCTGATAGCTCTAGGGTTAGGAGTTATTCCATAGTCTTTCATATAGAAACTCATAACACGTTGATGTTTTGAGTTTCTTTTATTTTATAAAGATAGTAACTGGGTTGTTTATGTAGGCATAAATCCCCTTAATCGTTCTATACATAGTATTAACATCATTATTATTCTCCTTCATCAATGTTGGCCTTGTTTTATAATTCCCTCCTTGATTGTCCATTTTTACTTAATCAAATGGATGAAATTCCTAAGTATTATAGTGATTTAATAATATATTTTGATTTCATGCTTGTTAAAAACAGCTGGGAAAGTTTGTAGGTTTTTAGTTGGGCTAAATCAAAGCTAGTGATTTGGCAACATTCGGAGCTACATAAAAATATGGGAGGGAGATATGTGATGTGAGATTTTGTAAAGAGTGCTACGAGCTATTAGAAGATGATCAAAGCTTTTGTCCAGAATGTGGCAGCGAGCATCCTGATTATCAATCTAGTCAAAATGCAGAAGAGTTACGTTATAACACCAGAAAACTGATATCGAAACGGACAAAGTGGGTGGTTTGGATAGCAGGTGTGTTTGGTGTTCTTTTTATTGGATTGCACTTATTTTTAACATTTTATTTTAACCCTATAAAAGATTTCAGAGAAATGGAGCGGGCCATTATAGATGATGATGTCAGTGCTTTTATGGAATATATTGAATGGAATGCTGCAGCTCTGATGGATGAGAAGAGTTATTTTGAGTTCATAAAATATGAGGAGTGGGAAGGGATAAAAAAACAATTTCTCCATCTAACGGAGGAAAGTGAGAATGCGATGAATGAGATTATATATAGTAACAATGGAGGAAGATTGTTTCATCTGAAAAAGGATTCAGTTTTATGGTTTTATCATACCTATTCTTTCCAAGCGGTCCCGACGCGGCTCATCATTACTGCGAACATGGAGAGGACAGAAGTTTCGATTGACGGCATCACCCATACACTGGAGACGATGGAACCAATGGAACTGATGTGGGTCTATCCTGGCAAATATACGATTCAGGCTTACGCTAACAATAATTTTGGTGAATTCACTCATGAAGAAGAAGTGAATATTTATCCGAATGAGGAGTATGAGTATTCTATCGGTTTCCTTGGAAAAACGTATCCTTTCAGCACGAATAAAAACGATGCTTATTTATATATCAATGGAGAAAATACTGGAGTGACATTTGCGGATTTGGATGAGTTAGGTCCGTTTCCATTTGGTGCAAATCCGGAATTGCATGGAGTGTGGGAAAATGCAGCGGGAGAGATGATTGAGACGGAAGTTATGACACTCGCTGATAATGAGTTATCTGGCTTGGATTTTTACTTTGTGGAAAATAACGACTTGAATGCAGTTGATCTGACAAGTGAAGAAGCTGTACATGAAAATAGTGGACAGCTAGGAGAACTGGGACAATATCTTGCAAGTATCGTTTTAAACTTCCGAAATGACTATGAGATAGCCCTGAATAATAAGGATTTCAGTCTGATTGCGGACTATTTATTAGCGGACAGTATTGCTTTCCGTGAACTCCGGGATTATATTGCAGCTCTCAAGGACAGCACGTATCAATTTGATTTTAAGGAAAATAATGTATGGAGCGTTGTATCAATGGAAGATGGGGGTTATATTGTCACGACCAATGAAAAATTCACTTTTACGAATCATCTTGACCAAGAAATTGATTATGAACGGATGAAGGAATATATACTTGTAGAGTCAGGGGAAACGTATCGAATTATGGCGATTAATTATGTGGAGACGAAGCGGGAGTATTGAGGTGTCTGTGATTTTCGAACAATAAAAAAGGACAGCCAGAAAATTGTTTTCTTTCATAGGCTGTCCCTTTTCGATTACAATCTAAATTGATGAATTAATTCATTCAATTCTTCCGCTAGTATAGCAAGCTCATCGGAACTCGCAACTACTTCTTCCATGGAGCTGGTAATCTGTTGGGAAGAGGCAGAGGTTTGTTCGACACCTGCTGCAGATTCCTCGGAGATTGCGGCAATCTCTTGAATATTGACGTTCATCTTATCACTTTTTACAGAGATGGAGGAAAGATTATCCGAAATGGTTCGAATCCCCTCTACCATCTGGGTAACGGAGGCACTGATTTCTTCAAATGTATTTCTCGTAACCGTTAATTGCTCTGCTCCTTGTTCTACTTCTTTATATCCATCACGTAAAGACTCCGTAACTTGTGCAGATTCATATTGAATCGTCTCGACGATGTCTGTGATGCCTGTAATGGATGAAGCTACTTGGTCTGCTAGTTTTCCGACTTCGTTTGCAACCACTGCAAAGCCTTTACCACTTTCTCCAGCTCTAGCAGCTTCAATCGAAGCATTCAATGCAAGTAGGTTTGTTTGATCAGCAATTCCCTTAATCACGGAAACAAGTTCAGAGATTTTTTTGCTTTCTGTATCCAGGTTTTCTACTTTTTGTACGGATTCATAAATGATGTGGTCAATCCGTTTCATCTGTTCTGTCGAGCGTTCCATTAAATTACTACCTTCTGCGGTATGCTCAAGAACAGTATTAGAAGACTCGTAAACTTGTGTACTATTGTTATGCGCTTCGATAACTTCTTCCGAGAATGAAGCCATGATTGCGGATAATTCAGTTGTCGAATTTGCTTGGGATTCTGAGCCGTCAGCTAAATCCTGCATCGTTGTGGCAACCTGTTCGGAACCAGCTTTGACATCGTTGGCTGATTGAGTCAGCTCTTCACTCTTGCTGCTGACTGTTTCCGATACGTTGCTAATTTTACTAATCAATTCACGCATTCTTTGCTGCATCAAATTTGTGGAAGTAACGAGCTGTCCTATTTCATCCTGAGATTTTGTTTCAATATTGACGACGTTTAAGTTTCCTTGGCCAAGCTCGTTCATCGCTTCGGTTACCCGTGGGATATTTCTAAGCATGCGTGTCAGAACGATGGTGACGACCACCAGCAGAATCAGACAGGCTGCGATAAAGAACGAAACCATGAATAGTGTGAATGTCTCTAGCACGGATAGTGCCTCTTCTTCCGGTAAACTTGTACCGATTGCCCATCCAGTTGTTGGTACAGGTGAATATCCAACATATTCTCTGTTGTTATTTACCACAAGAGACCGCAAACCGCTTTCTCCAGCAAGCATTTTAGCTCCAATATCACTGATTTCCCCGTCAAAAGAGAGGATGTTTTTCTCATCGTTCAGTATAAACGAGTCATCTGGGTGGTAAATAAAAGTTCCATCATTGGTGACTAAGAAGGAATAACCATTCTCTCCGAGTTTGAAGGACTCCATCAGATTAGGTAATTCATCTAGGAATATGTCAATTGCAACAATCCCGATGACATTACCATTTTCACTTATTGGTGTCATCGCACTAAGGATGATTTCTCCAAACACCTCATCCATATACGGTTCGGTAAAATAAACGTCCTCCTCAGCAATTGCTTGTTCATACCATGGTCGAGATGCGATATCGAAAGAAGGATCAGATAATACCTCATTACTTCCGACTAAAAAGTTGGAACGATTACTTGCCACCCATGCCATTGCAATCGACTCATCCGTTTCTACAATTTCATCCAGCGCTTTAGAAACCCCTGCATAATAATCATTATCAAGAGCCTCGTCTCTGGAATCGGTAGTGTTTAAGTATTTTATGATTCCCTGGTTTGTAACAATTTGACGGACGATGGTAGCTTTTTCTTTAAACATGCTATTAACTTGATCAGCTATAGCATCACTTTGATTAGCTAGGTTTTCTTCCACACGATCTAAAAGAATTGATTTCGTATAGGAGTGAATGAAGAAACCGGTGGCAGAGAATACCAAAAATATAGCTATGAAAAGAGCAAACGCGACTTTTCTTGAGATTTTCCTTTGAATCCAGTTGAACCTTGGTGATTTTTTACTTTTGCTTGATGACATATTTCTACCCGCTTCCTAATATTTTAATTGGTGCTTTGAAATCTATTATGATTTTGTCTGCCCATTAGTTTATCGGTAACATTAAAATATATTTAATAGATTGTTAAATTTTCGTGAAAAATAGTGGATTTCCAAAGAGGTTTTTTATCGATGATGGATAAAATCATGATTGAGTTCATTCCTATTAAAAAATACCTTTCTAGTTCCACTTAGAGGAACAGCAACCTTTCCTATATCGGAAATCCATTGTAGACTGAAGAGAGATAGTCTGACTATTTAGTAATTATACGTTTGATAATGAGTTTCTAAGTTTTTCTACAGACACCAAAAATCTATAAGAAAAGAGGAATGAGATTGAAAAATATAGCCGTAATTGGAGCAGGAATAATGGGGCATGGTGCCGCACAATTATTTGCCTTAGCTGGTAAACATGTAAAAATCCAAGCACGACGGGAATCCTCTCTGGAAAAAGCACGACAACTCATTAGTAACAGCCTAGAAATAATGGTAGAGAAGAGAATACTGGAAGAAAAAGCAGTGGGACAAACGTTAGATCGGATCACTTTCACAACAGATTTACTAGAAGCGATAGAAGGAGCAGATTTTATTCTTGAATCGATTCCGGAAGTTCTCGATCAAAAATTAGCTACTTATAGAATAATGGAAGAAGCTGTCTCAAGTAGTGTTATTATTTCATCTAACACATCTACGTTTCCATTGGAAGAGTTGACCCAAGGGGCAAGTCACCCAGAAAGATTCATCATTACTCATTTCTTTAACCCGCCACAACTGGTGCCTATTGTAGAAATCGTTCAATTTGAAAAGACAGAAGAACATATCGTAAACAAAACGTATGACCTCATGAAAGAAATTGGTAAGTCTCCAGTAGTTCTAAAAAAAGAGATTACAGGTTTTATCGTCAATCGCATTCAAGTAGCGATGCTCCGTGAGGCGTTTCATTTGATGGAAGCTGGTGTTGCAACTGCGGAAGATATTGATATTGCGATGAAGGGGAGTCTAGGATTTAAATGGGCATTCTGTGGTCCAATGGAGAGTCAGGATTTGGCAGGTCTTGAAACAACAAAGGCAATGGTAGGCAACATTATGAAAGATCTATCAAACTCAAGAGAAGTCTCAACTCTTCTAACAGACATGGTAGAAAATAAACAACATGGTATCCGAACGAACCAAGGTTTTTATAAATATGATGATTTCGGTGAACAAGCTATTCAAACAAGAGATGATCATTTCTTGGAACTTTTAAAGTTGCAGCTTAATAAAAGTAAAACTACTTCAGCTCAAAAATAAAGATAGGCAGGGTTTTCCCTGCCTATTCTTCGCTATACTTATGTTGAATAACCGCATAAATGATCTTCTTTGCAAGCTTTTCCATTTGTGAGTTCCTCCGGTAATGGACATAAACTTTATTTTGTATTTGGTCCAGCTCATCGATTCTCTTCGTTATAATCTTCGAATGATATTTAGAATCAATTCCGAGCTCTGGAATGATTCCAATCCCTAAATCATTTGCTACGGCGTTCAGCAGCATTTCATTATTCTCAACATCCACACGTGTGATGTCCCGAGCCCGGATAAGCTTTTGATCAATCGACTTCCAAAGTGAAGAGTTCCTTTTATAACTGAAAATGGTCTCATGGTGTAAATCTTCTATGTGCAAGGGGTGTTTTTGACTAAGATGGTGATTGATAGGGAGAACGACAACAAGCGGATTGTCGAAAAGATATTCTGAAATGATATTCTGGCTGTCTGTAAGGATATCTCTCGTAAAAATTAAATCTAGTACTCCTGATCGCAACATTTCATTTAAATTGGTGGAATTATAGCGATCTACTATTTGTGCGTTCGTATTTTCTGTGTTTTTTACAGCTTTCAAAATCTCAATAATGAAAGAGTAGGAATACCCAGGTGAGAACCCAACTTTAATCACGGGTTTTTTAACCATCTGTTTAATCTCTTTTGCGTGATTCATATAGATTAAGATATTTTTGGCATACTCCGTAAATAAGACTCCCTCTTCGGTCAAGGAAATTTCATGACCAAGCCTCGAAAATAACGAACATTGCAAGATTTCTTCTAATGATTTGATTCTTGATGTAACGGTAGGCTGGGTGACATTAAGGACTTCCGCAGCTTTTGAATAGCTTTTGTATTCGGAAATGGTAAGGAAAGTTTCCAACTGGCATTCGTTCATATAATCCCCCCAAGAAACTACTTTTTAAAAAAAACGATACATTTCACTATTATTTCAGATAATTCTTAAGCTTTGTTATAAATATTAGTTTATTTAACCATAAAATGTCAATGAAAACGTTATCAAAAATACTTAAAATCATAATGACTATAAAATATATTTTTGAAATTGATTGAAAAGCAAAATAAATTCGATTGGTATCTAAATAATCTGTCTATTATAATTGGTTTGAGTAAAAATTTTCCAATGTAATGTAAGTGGTTACATTGTGTTGGAGATTAAACATATTGGAGGGGTTCACATGAAAATCATCCAAGATAATTTTGAAAAGAGTGAGTTTCTTGTTAACAGGCGTGTTTTTTCTGACAAAGAAATTTTGGCAAGAGAGCGAGCGGAAATTTTCAGCAAATGTTGGTTATTTATTGGACACGAGACGGAAATCCCGGAAATCGGTGATTACAAGCGTAAAAAGGTAGGTGGCCGTAACTTATTATTTGTCCGCAGTCACGATGGTGAGGTGAGAGCGTTATTCAATACATGTCCGCATCGTGGAGCACTTGTTTGCAGGGAAGATTCAGGGAATTCAAGGGTCTTTCGTTGCTTCTATCACGCGTGGAGTTTTAAAAATGATGGAGAACTAGTAGGGATGCCAGGTAAGGATGGGTTCCCTGAAGATTTTAATGATGAAGGTACCAAGAATATGAAAGCGGTTAACCGACTTGAAAGCTACCGTGGTTTCATGTTCGTTAACTTTGATGACAATGCTATTTCCCTAGAAGAATACTTAGGAAATGCGAAAGAATACATTGATTTGGTTGTTGATCAATCAGAGCACGGGATGGAAGCTTTAGGCGGTGTTCAACAGTATAGTGTGAGAGCGAACTGGAAGCTGTTGGCGGAGAATAGTGTGGATCTATATCATGGCATGCCGACGCACAAAACGTACTTTGATATAAAGCAGGCCCAAGATCCTAACTTAAAGCGCGTGCGTTTAGAAGGTAGAGGAATCAGCTTAGGCAACGGCCATAGTGTCATTGAATACGAGGCACCGTGGGGAAGACCGGTTGCGCAATGGACACCGATTTGGGATGACGATTTCAAGAAAGACATGGAAAAAATGAAGCAAAGATTAACGGAGCGTTTTGGAGAAGAACGTGCCAATCGTATAGCCAACTTCAACAGAAATATTGTTATTTTCCCGAATCTCGTCATCAATGACATTATGGCAGTAACCGCAAGAACCTTCTATCCTACATCCCCAGGATATATGGAAGTACAGGGTTATGCATTGGCTCCTAAAGGTGAAAGTGAAAAACATCGTTTAGCGAGAAATAATAACTTCCTAGAATTCTTAGGCCCAGGCGGCTTTGCAACTCCAGATGACAACGAAGCATTGGAACTATGTCAGGAAGCTTATAACAACAACGCCGAAGTCCAGTGGAACGACATTTCCAAAGGAATGGTCAGAGGAGAAGAAAACGCACTCGCGACTGATGAACTGCAAATGCGGAGTTTTTGGAGACATTATAACACGATTATTCAACAATCCCTGGAAAAGGAGGTTGCACACCAATGACAGTGAAAACAGTAGAGCGTCAGGATGTTGTCGATTTTCTATACACCGAAGCGAAGATATTGGATGAATGGAGATTGAAAGAGTGGGCGGCATTATTCACAGATGATGGGACGTATATCGTTCCGCCGATTGGCAATCCGGAGGCCGAACCAACGACATCCCTTTACTACATCCATGATAACCGGACGCGACTCCAGGACCGGGCGGAAAGGCTACTGAAGAAAGAAGCCCATGTGGAGTACCCGCATTCTACGACGACTAGAAATTATCATAATATCCTTGTTGGTGATTTGGATGCTGATGTCATTACGGTGGAATGCAATTTTACAACCCATCGTACGAAGCGGGAAGTAGTCGATACGTTTATCGGCAAATTGAAATATGAACTCGTGATCGAAAATGATAGATTAGCAATCAAACATAAAAAAGTAGTTTTAAATCTTGATAGTTTAAGACCCCAAGGCAAAATCAGTTTAATCCTTTAGCTTCATGAGAGGTGGTACATGAATGAGAGATGAAATTGAAGTAGTCGATATCGCCATAATTGGCGGAGGGCCTGTAGGTATGTTTACTGCCTTTTATGCAGGCATGCGACAAGCAAGTGTAAAAATAATCGAGAGTTTACCGCAGCTAGGTGGTCAGCTAGCTGCGTTATATCCAGATAAATATGTTTATGATGTAGCAGGTTTCCCTGAAATTAAGGCAAAAGATTTGGTGGATCGCCTGATGAAGCAGATGAGCCAATTTGAACAGGAAATCTGCCTAAATGAAGAGGTTCTCGAGGTAACGAGGGAAGAGGATGTATTTAAAATAACGACAAGCTCGGACGTTCATTATTCCAGAACGATCATTATTACGGCAGGTAATGGTGCGTTTAAACCACGAATGTTGAATTTGGATAACGAAGCAAAGTTTGAACATGCGAATCTGCATTACAGTGTACATGATATCCAGGATTTTGCAGGAAAAGACGTCTGTATTTTTGGTGGAGGAGATTCAGCTGTCGACTGGGCATTAATGCTTGAAAATATCGCATCAAGCGTTTCCATTGTCCACAGAAGAGATCGATTCCGTGCCCATGAACATAGTGTCCAACAATTGAAGGACGGTTCGGTACAAGTGGTTACCCCTTATGTTCCGAAAGAATTAATAGGGGAATCGAAAGTTGAATCCATTATTTTAAGAGAAGCAAAAACAAAAGAGGAAATCGAAATAAAAGCAGATGATTATATCGTAAATTATGGTTTCATCTCCAATTTAGGTCCTATCAACAATTGGGGATTGGAAATCGACAAACAATCGATTGTCACGAACTCGCGGGCAGAGACGAACATACCTGGGATTTATGCAGTTGGAGATATTTCAACCTATCCCGGAAAAGTAGAGTTGATGGCAACTGGATTTGGAGAAGCACCAATTGCAGTTAGTAATGCAAAAATATTCATTAACCCGAATGAATCGTTACACGTTGCACATAGCACGTCGATCATGAGCAGAAAAAATAATGAACGGAAAAAAGAAAAAGTTAAAAATTAGGGAGTGGATGAGATGGCTAAGGTTCCAGAAAGTATTGCACAAGATTCTACACAGGCAAGGTTAGATGCTTACCTACGAACGGTCGCACATTTAGGTCATGTTGAAATCGGTGTGACAAAATTTGAAGAGTCTTTACGTTTTTATCGAGAAATACTTGGTCTTGAAGTAACCGAAGTGGAAGGGGATCGTGCGTATTTACGTGCATGGCAAGATTATGATCACCATACTTTAGTACTGAAAGCAGCGGATGTTTCCGAAGTGAATCGCGTAGGTTGGCGTGTCAGCTCAAAAGAATCATTGGATTTATTTGAAACACAGTTAACGAAGATGGGCATTGATTTTACTTGGGTGGAAGGTGGAACGAAGAAGGCACTGGGTGATGCGATTCATTTTACATCTCCATCAGGAATTCCCATCGAACTGTATTGGGAAAAGGAATTATTCACGACAGATGATCCGAACTTGAAATCCCTGATGCCGAGCCATCCAAGCAAATATCCTGCAAGAGGTGTCTCACCGCGTCGTTTCGACCATGTGAATTTCATGGTTAGTGATGTGCAAAAAGAGCAACAATGGTGGACGGAATTACTAGGTATTCATCATCGTTATTTTGTACAAAACAAAGAAGATATCCGGTTAGGATCATGGTTAAGCCGCACAAATATTGCGCATGAAATAGCCTTTATGAGAAACGGCAATCAAAATGGAGGGATTTTCCACCACCTCGCCTATTATCTGGATTCACCAGATGAATTATTAAGAGCTTCCAATATCATGGCGGAAAATGGTATTAAAATCGAATGGGGACCAGGAAAACATGGTACGAGTGGTGCACAATTCATCTATGTATTTGAACCATCTGGTCACCGAGTAGAAATCTGGACAGGAGGATTGTTGATGTTTGCTCCTGACTGGAAGCCGATAGAATGGCCATCAAATGTTGGGGAGCTCGGTATGGAAATGTGGGGAAGCAAACCGCCGGAGTCTTATTTTACGTACGGTACGAAATTAGGAAAATAAAAAAGAAGGGAGATCCATTCTCCCTTTTAACCATTCAATGACTAGGAGTGCCTTTACTGTGGATAAAACTTTACGAATTGATTTTCATACGCATGTCATATCAGAAGAGTTTTTAAACTTAGCAGAGAAATACAATGATGAACGCTGGCCGATTCTAGAAAAAACATGTGACTGTGGTGCCAATATCATGATCAAAGGAAAGAAATTCAGAGAAATAACCGATCAAGCATGGGATACGGAAACACGTTTGAAGGATATGGAGGAAGAAGGGATACATATCCAAGTTTTATCACCGATTCCTGTGACGTTCAGTTATTGGTCAGATCCTGAAAAGGGATTGGAGCTGGCGAAATTTCAAAATGATTTCATCGCTTCAATTGTTCAAAAGCATCCAACGAAGTTCATCGGGTTGGCCACTGTTCCTTTACAAGATACAAAATTAGCCATCCAAGAGATGGATAGGGCGATTAATGAATTGGGATTAAAAGGAATTCAAATCGGCAGTAATGTGAACGGAAAGAATTTAGATGATGAAGCGCTCGATGAATTTTTCAGGGCTGCTCATGAAATGGATGTTCCTTTATTCGTGCATCCGTGGGAAACGCTGGGAAGAGAACGGATGCCTCGGCATAATTTTATGTACATGGTGGGCATGCCTTCAGAAACGGCATTGGCAGCGGGAAGTATCATTATGAGCGGAATGTTGGATAAGTATCCGAATCTGAAAATTTGCTTCGCTCATGGCGGCGGTTCTTTGCCTTATCTATTGCCGCGAATGGACAAGGGCTGGAATGTTTGGCCGCAGATTAGAAAAACGGAACACCCGCCAAGCCACTATGCGAAACTACTATATTATGATTCTCTTGTTTACGATGAGAACAATCTACAATTTATGATTGACCGTTTCGGGGCAGACCAAATCATCGCAGGCTCCGATTATCCTTTTCTACTCCGGGAAGCACCATCCGGAAAAGTCGTGGATACATTAACTACTTTAAGCACAGAGGAGAAGCAAAAGATTCATGGTCTTAATGCTTTACGCTTCTTAGGATTGGATATTGAAAATTATCAGCCACTAGAAAAAGTACCTCATGAGGAAGGGAGAGGATAGGATGGCATTTGTCATTACAAGTCCTTGTACAAACGAGAAAGCAGGCGAATGTGTCAGCATTTGTCCGGTAGATTGTATTGTGGAAGGTGACGATCAGTTTTTTATTGATCCGAATGCCTGTATCGATTGTGGTGCATGTGTCGCTACATGCCCAGTTGAAGCCATTGTCGATGAACATGATTTGACGGAGGAGCAGGAAGTTTATTTGGAGAAGGCGGAGAGCTTTTTTGGATAGTGGAATTAGTGCAGTCCCCGAACTACCCAATCGTTTTCGTGAGTCGGCCTTGGAATTATTGTTTTATATATTAAAGCTTGAAACCCAAACATGTAAGGTGTTTTGGGTTTTTTTGTTTTGGGAGGAGTAAGAGTGCGCTCGGTGCATTATTTTTTATTTCATGATTATTATAGAACAAAAACGAAATGATGAGTAAGCGTTTTCATGTTAATTTATTCATAGGTTGGACATAGAGATATAGTTAATGCGAGGTGGAAAAAATGCTCGTCACATCGAAAGAACTATTTGCAATAGCCCTTAAAAAGAAATTCGCAATTCCAGCAACTAACTTTGTAGACCAAACTACATTACGTGCTTATCTTTCTGTGGCTGAACAAAGACAGCTGCCACTAATCGTTTCATTTGCACAAGCTCACAATGAAATTTTGCCTTTGGAAGAAGCCTTTATATTAGGTAAATATTATGCTGAAAAGGCTAGTGTACCCGTAGTATTACATCTGGATCATGGTGAGGATATAGATTTTGTAAAACAGGCAGTTGATTTTGGCTTTACCTCTGTAATGATTGACGCTTCTCAAGATACTTATGAAGAAAATGTAATGAAAACAAGAGAAATCATTAATTATGCGAGACCAAGAGGAGTTGTTGTAGAGGCGGAGATTGGCCATGTTGGTTCGGGAGATAATTATGAAAACCACGAAATTAGTGACTCTTCCTATACGAGTGTAGAGGAAGCTGAACGTTTTTACAAAGAGACAGAGGTTGATTCATTGGCAATATCTATAGGAACTGCGCATGGAAATTACGTAGGAAGACCAGAAATAAATTTTAGCAGGCTAGAGGAAATTTCTAAGAGTGTAGCTGTTCCCCTTGTGTTACACGGAGGTTCATCAACGGGGGATGAAAATCTGAAGCGGTGTGCATTAAATGGAATTGTTAAAATCAATATCTTTACTGATTTAATTAATGCTTCTACTAAAGATTTACCTTCTAAAGAAAAGAATTATTTTGAAGTTGTAACACATTTACAAACTGGTATTGAACAATGTCTGAATCATTACTATGACATTTTTAATACACAGGCTATTAATATATGACAAAGGATGATGATAAGTTGCCTAATAAAAGAGTTAAAGCTCCATTTTTTGTTGTTAATCCAAAAAACTTTTTAGTTGGGGAGATTCTATTGGACTTGGCCCAATATGCTAACCAATTGGCAGAAGAATATCATCTTGATATTCTGTTTACCGCACCGACAGCGGAGTTGGCTATTTTATCGAAAGAATGTCCCAACCTACTAATCACTTCACAACATATGGACCCGATTCATCCTGGTGATTCTATGGGAAGAATTTCTGCTGAATCCTTAAAAAATGTCGGTGTTCAGGTAGTCGTACTAAACCATGCGGATCATCCACTGTCAGTAGCTGAAATTGCACAGACAATAAACCGAGCAAAACAAGTAGGATTACAGACGATTGTATGTGCTGATTCAGTAATAGAAGCTCAAGCTTTGGCATTATTAAATCCAGATATCCTATTGGCAGAACCGACGTCATTAATCGGTAAAAATCAAATAAGTAGTCGGGATTACGTTTTATCAACAATCGAACAAATCAAAGAAATCAATTCGAATGTTTTGGTAGAGCAAGGTGCTGGAATTGGTTCAGAAAAGGATGTATTGGAACTTTTGAATCTTGGAGCGGATGGGGTGGGGGTGACAAGTGGAATTGTTAAAGCGGAGAATCCGAAAGAAATGATGAAAAAAATGATTCAAGTAGTAGCTTCATTTAGAGGAGAAAGGAAGTAATACGATGGCAATTTATTCTGGAAAACTCACATTGACCTCCCATGGTAATCGGGTAACTTACCATGATATTACCGAACAGGTGAAAGAGCATGTGATGAATAGTAAAATCAAGGAGGGGATTTGTGTAGTTGCCTCCCCGCATACAACATGCTCTGTCATTTTTGAGGAACTATCCTACGATAAAAATTATTACGGTTATGAGTATTTGCAACTGGATTTGAATAATATTCTAGATAAATTAATCCCACGTTGCACAACAGAAGGCCAATACTATCATCCGGGACCTAACCATATAAAAGTTGGTTTAGAAGATTTTAAAGGCAAAATCAGCCCAGAAGCATACACGATGTTAAATACAGATGCACACTTAAAAAGTACACTACTCGGTACTAGTGAGACATTTGTAATAGAAGGTGGTGAATTACAAGTTGGTTTGGTGGGTAATATTTACTTCATTGACTGGGACCAAATCCGTAAAAGAGATCGAACTTGTCTTATAAAGGTAATCGGTGAATAGCCTATATTAAATTCATTTAGCTGGGGGTGTCGATTTTGTTAGATATAACGAGAAGGCAAGCAAAACTTGTAGAATTAATGGCAAGAAATGAAAAATATATGCCAGCTAAATATTACGCTAACAGACTGAATATTTCGCAAAGAACAATTTTTAATGATTTAAAAGGATTAGAAGAAGTATTTAACAGACTGGAAATAGAAATTCATAGGAAACCTAACCAAGGAATTAAACTGCATGGAGAACCAGCTGCTGTCCAAAGAATGATCTATCAATTGGAAGGGACACTAGAAACACCTAATTATTCATCTTTAGAACGACAGATTGTAATTTTTAGAAGACTGTTTATGGAAGGTCAAACTGTAACCTACCAATCGTTATCATTAGATTTGTATATAAGCACCACTTCAATTATCAAAGATATCAATCGGATTCGAAAATTTATGGATGACGAAGTAAGGCTCGTTTCAGACATCAAGGGAACTAGAATCCACGGTGAAGAAATCACTATTCAGAAAACGGTCAAACGCTTTGCGTACTATTTAATTGAACAAAAAGTGCATAACTTTACATTGGCTTCTTATGCAGAAATTCTGGAACCATTGTTTACGAAAAATATTCTAGACACTGTCTATAAAACTATGGATGAACTAGTGTCAGTGCTAGATTTAAATATCTCAGAACAGTATTTGAAGTCATTTTTCATATCCTTATTAATACTAACCGAGCGTGCTTATAGAGGCTACCATTTGACTACGATGCCAGATGTTAAGTTTGATGGGGCAGTACTTACAAATTATCCTTTAGCTGTCCAAATCAGCCACCGTATTTCTTCATCACTTTCATTTAATTTTAACGAGCTAGAACATCAGCATATTAGTAACCAACTATTTGCTCATCGGATTGAGGCAAAATTGAGTAATAAATATATTAAAAATATACTTTCTGAAGATATCAGCCAAATCATTGATCAAGTGAGCAAGGCGATTAATATAGATTTAACGACTGATGATAAATTATACAATGCGTTGATCTATCATATGTTCCCGATGATATATCGTTTGAAGTCAAATATTAATATTTATAATCCATTACTGGGTGAAATAAAAAGCAATTATGGAGTGCTATTTAGAATTTTGTGGTATGTCCTTGAGGATTTTGAAAAGAAGTATGAAATCAAGCTGACTGATGATGATGTTGCATTTATTACGATACATTTTCGAGTAGCAATTGAAAGAAAAGAACAGATGTCAAAGGTATTGATTGTTTGTCAAACCGGTCTTGTCACATCCGATTTGATTATGAATCGTATTAAAAGCTTACTTCCTGCCAGTGTTGACTTGAGACTGGTAGCTAAATCGCAATTGAACAATGAGGACTTATCCGAAGTGGATTTCATCATCTCTTCCGTCCAGTTAGAAGATATTACACAACCAATAGTCTATGTATCACCATTAGTCAGTGATGAAGAATTGATCGGAATCTATTCAACATACTTGAAGCACTCTTCAACACAAAGGAAACGGGAAGAAAGTAAATTAAATTCTGAAACGATATCAAATTATTTTAATGACCGTTATATATTCCTGCAAGAGAATGTGACGACAAAGGAAGAATGTTTAGATACATTGATTGATGTACTTGAAAAAGATGGCGTTGTCAAAAAGGATTTTAAAACATCTGTTTTCGAACGTGAGAAGTTAGGAAATACAATGGTCAAAAACTGGGTTGCTGTACCACATGCGCTGTCTTCAATGGCAAATGAAACTAGAATCGCCATTATGACGACGAAAAAACCAATTAAATGGAATGATGATTACTGTGTATCCTTAATTATTCTACTTGCTGTGGCAGAGAAGGATGTTGTAAACATACGAAAACTTCTCGGGAAATTATACGAGATCATTTATACGTTAGAAAAGATTTATGGAAGCAAGTTAATTATGTCTTTTGAGCAACCTGAAGAATTGATTACTTTATTCCAAGATAAAAGTACTATTTCATAATATGGAGGATTCAAAATGTATGTAGAAGCGGACCTAGTATTTTATGGCCAACCTTTAGCTAACCAAAATGAGTTGTTTGACTTTATGGCAGATGAACTTGAAAAGAAAAAATATGTAACAAAAGATTTTAGAGAGGCAATAAAGCTTCGAGAAAAAGAATTTCCGACGGGTTTGAGTTTAGGAGATTTTAATGTGGCAATTGCTCATACCGATACAACATATTCCAGAGCACAAAAACTTGTTGTAGTTAAGCCTGAACAATCCATTGAATTTAAGAACATACAAGACTTGCAACCTCTAGATGTGGATATTGTATTTGGGTTGATATTGAATGACAGTGATAAACATTTAGAGGTTTTACAAAAGTTATCGAATATATTACAAGACCGAAACATCATAAAAAAGATAAAAAACGTGAAATCCCAAGATGAATTGATTTCTTTAATGCAAAACCATTTTAATGAATAGGAGAGATTGGTTATGAAAAAGAAGATTGTTATTGCTTGTGGAGCAGGACTTGCAACATCAACAATGATTATACAAAAAGTTGAAAGCGTTTTACAAGAGGAAGGAATCACTAACTATTCAATCACCCAAGCACAGATTTTTGAATTGGATTCGTTTGATGGTTCTGCTGACATATTCATCACTTCTATGAAAATAGATGAAAGTAAATATAAGACACCTATTGTAGTAGGAACTCCATTCTTAGTTGGTATTAATGAAGAAGAAGTAAAAGATAAAATTATAAAAATACTAAGGGAGGAATAGAAATTGGGGATTGTGGATTATTTTCTTTCGTTAGGTTCAACAGTGTTTGTTCCACTGGTGCTCTTAGTAATTGGTCTTATTTTAGGTCAAGGTGTATTACGGTCGATTCGGAGTGCAGTTACAGTTGGGGTTGGATTTGTCGGTCTTGGTTTAGCCATATCACTTATATCTACTATTTTAGAACCAGCTGTAAATGAGATCATGCAACGCTTTGACTTTAATCTATCAGTAATCGATGTAGGTTCAGGGGCAGCAGCAGGTATCACTTTCTCTACATTAGTAGGAGCGTTAATCATTCCAGCAGTATTTATACTCAATTTAGTACTATTGCTGGTTGGTTTTACCAAAACAATGAATATTGATATCTTCAACTATTCCCATTATGCCTTTACGGGAGCAGTAGTACACCTCATGACTGGAAGTATTGTCTTGGCGATGGGAGCTAGTTTAATCCAGGCTACATGGTCTTTGCTTTCAGCCGATTATACTGCGAAAAGGGTACAGAACATGCTTGGGGTAGATGGTATATCTATACCACAGGGATATGCCGCAAGTACCGTTCCATTATTTGCGCTATTGGATAAGCTTTACAACCGGATTCCGTTTCTTCGTAATTCAAAGCTCGACTTAACATATCTCCAAGGTAAGATTGGAATGTTCGGTGATCCAATTATCATCGGGGTTTTTCTAGGAATCTTACTCGCTCTACTTGCAGGATACAATTTTACCGAGGGAGCGAATCTGATGATGGGTGTTGTAGCTATTATTGTACTCTTCCCACGCATGGTAAAGATTATTGTCGAAGGATTACTTCCAATCTCAGAATCTGCGAAGAAATTCTTCAATAAATACTTTAAAGGTAAAGAAGTATATATCGGTCTGGATTCAGCACTCACGTTGGGGTTACCTGTTACTCAGATTGTTGGAACAATGCTAATTCCTTTAACTTTAGTTTTAGCAGTAATTCTACCAGGTAACAAAGTTCTTCCATTAGGAGATTTGGCATTTATTGCTTTCTTTACATGTATGGCTACGATTATTCATAACAATAATATCTTGAAGACTGCTATTAGCGGAATTATTAATATGGTTATTGTTTTATACGTCGCAAGTTGGTTTGCTCCATACTTTAGTAAACTAGCGGAAAATAGTGGTGCCACGGACATTAAGGGACAAACCACTGCACTTTGGAATGGAAATGTGTTTGATTATATTATTGCAAATATAGGAAGCATTGGATATATCGGCCTTGGAATTCTTGTGATTATTACAATCCCATTGGGGCTTTATGTTAAAAAGACAGTAGCGAAAGAGTAAATCGATCCATGCTGAAAGTGAGTGAATAGATTGTTAGTTTCACCGTCAATTCTAAGCGCAGATTTCTTGAATTTGGAAAGGGATATCAGACGATTGGAACAAGCTAATGCTGATCATTTGCATATCGACATTATGGATGGTGTCTTCGTGACTAACACAACGTGGGGACCCTCTACAGTAGCAGCAATTCGCAATGTAACCTCATTGCCTTTAGAAGTTCATTTAATGATAGACAAACCGGAGCGATTGATAGACGAGTATTTAAGAGCTGGATCAGATATATTAATAGTTCATCCAGAAAGCACAGTTTTCCTTAGAAAAATACTTCTTCATATTAAGCGGCAAGGTGTAAAAGCGGGAGTAGCAATAAAACTTGAAACCCCAGTGGAAACAATTATCCATTGCTTGGAACTTGTTGACGTCGTTTTATTGTTAACATGTGATGAAGGTTTTGGAGGAAATCCATTCCAGCCTCTGGCAATAAAAAAAATAACCAGGTTGGATAGACTTCGGAAAGATGATAATTTAGAGTTCAAAATTGAAGTAGATGGTGGTATCAATATTGAAACAGGAAGGTTGTCTAAAGGAGCAGGTGCGAACATATTAGTTGCTGGGTCGTATATTTTTAATCAAGAAATGAGTACTGCAATAAACCTATTGAGAAATGTTTAATTGAGTGTCGATGTACATGAATTCAATTTATAAAAGACTGATTATTAGTTTAATTCGAAGATGTTAATTCGCATTTTAATCAGTAACAGTAAGCTTGAAGAAACTTAAAATTATAATTAAACGGAGGTTCTTTTAAATGGTTACTTCAGTAAAATTATCAAAAAAAGTTTCAGAGTTTTTATCAGGTGATCAGAATTTATTTATCAATGGGGAATTTGTTCCATCGAATACTGGAAAGACGTTTCAAACATACAACCCAGCTAATGGAGAACTGCTTGCCTATGTTAGTGAAGCACAGCGAGAAGACGTTGATCAGGCAGTCAGAGCAGCAAAGAAAGCTTTTGAAGAGGGTCCGTGGTCTACAATGAGTGCCGCTGAACGCGGAAGATTGATGTTCAAACTAGGAGAGTTGATTGAAAAAAACAAACAGGAATTGGCAGAAATTGATTCACTCGATAACGGAAAACCACTGCATGAATTGCTGGGTAATGATATTCCAAATGCTGTAGGACAATTTCAATACTATGCTGGATGGGCGACAAAGATTGTTGGCCAAACCATCCCGGTTGCAGGATCTTATTTAAACTATACCCGACATGAACCCGTCGGAGTTGTAGGACAAATTATTCCTTGGAATTTTCCATTGATGATGGCTTCTTGGAAAATTGCTCCAGCATTGGCAACAGGCTGTACAGTAGTCTTAAAACCCGCTGAACAAACGCCGTTATCAGCTTTATATTTAGCGAGACTTGCTAAAGAGGCCGGTTTCCCTGAAGGCGTGATTAATGTTGTTCCAGGATTTGGAGAGATGGCTGGAGATGCGCTTGTTAAACATCCAGATGTAAACAAGATTGCATTTACCGGGTCAACTATTGTTGGGAAATCTATTATGAAGGAAGCAGCTAACACAATGAAAAGAGTAACCCTTGAGTTAGGTGGAAAATCTCCTAACATTATTTTACCAGATGCTGATTTAACAAAAGCAGTGCCCGGTGTATTTTCAGGAATTATGGCGAATCAGGGAGAGGTATGTAGTGCTGGTTCCAGGGTGTATATCCAAAGGGCAATCTTTGATGAAGTTGTATCTGAATTAGTATCCTATGCTAAAAACGTAAAGCAAGGAAGCGGATTATCACCAGATACGGAAATGGGTCCACTAGTCTCTAAGGAACAACAAAACAGGGTAAAGAGATATATTAACCAAGGAAATGAAGAAGGAGCAACAATGCTGACCGGTGGCGGATATACAGATAAAGGCTATTTTGTTGAACCAACTGTCTTTACGAATGTGGATGAGTCGATGTCGATTGCTCGGGAAGAGATTTTTGGACCAGTCGTGGTAGCTATGCCTTACGATGATTTAGACGAAGTGATTGAGCGTGCCAATAACTCCTCATATGGATTGGCTGCAGGATTATGGACTGAAAATCTGAGAAATGCCCATTACGTTGCTGAACGACTGAAAGCAGGGTCAGTGTGGGTTAACTGTTATAATGTCACGGATCCAGCTTCTCCATTTGGAGGATATAAAGAATCTGGTTTCGGTCGGGAGATGGGGTCTTATGCTTTGGAAAATTATACTGAAGTGAAGAGCGTCTGGATTGATTTGGATTAACTATATATCCTTTTTGATAAAATGGTTCTAAGCAGAAAGAGTTGCTCAGAACCATTTTTTGTTTGATGTAATGCGAGCAATCCTAGTAAGTGTATTATTAAAAAGTCAGGTCGCTACCAAGTGATGTGGGATGGGGGGAACTTTCTGCCCCTCTTGCACTTTACGTTAACGTCAATGGTACATTATAATTGTAGGAAAATTAAAACAAAGGTGATTGACATGCAAAGGGGAAAAACGTATTTGATTGCAGAGCTTGCGCAAGAATTTGGGACAACTACAAGAGCTATCCGTTACTATGAAGAGCTTGGTTTATTGGAACCTAAGAGGACAGAAGGTGGAAGGCGTATTTTTTCCAACAAAGAACGTGGAAGGCTGAAGCTGATTTTCCGTGGGAAGAAATATGGTTTTCAATTGGAAGAGATTAGGGAAATGATTCAGCTTTTTGACCTTGACCGGAGCGGAAAAAAACAGCTGCAACGGACAATCGAATATGGAGCAGACAAAATCGAGGAGGTGACGAACCGGATCGACGAGCTTATCCAAATACGTTCAGAAATGGAATCGTTGTTGAAGGAGTTTCAAGCTAAATTAAATGAATTGGAGCGTGAAGGTAAATGAATACCCCAAATTTACTCGCCGTCATGTCAAGAAAATATCCCAATCAAGAAGGTATTGTCACACCATCTGAACGAGTCACTTACAAGGAATGGAACGAAGCAGTCAATAAGTTCGCACATAGTCTAAGAGAATTGGGTATCGATCAAGGAGATAAAGTCATCTTACACTTGCCGAATACGAAAGAGTTTTTAATCGCCTATATTGCCGTCCTACGACTTGGCGCTCTTACCGTGCCGATTAATGCTCGATTGGTAGAAAATGAAATACAGTATATTTTGGAACATAGTGACGCGACGATGTTTATCACGCATGAGTTGCTTTTTGAAAACGTCCGAAACTTGCCGAGGAATTCCCCTGAAGTCCAGTTCATTAAGACAGGGCCAGCTGAGCCTAACTGGCTATCCTTTGAAGATTTGCTGACAAATGGTGAATGTACAGAAATAGAATGCAACCTCACAGAGGATGATGAAGCTTCTATTCTCTATACATCAGGGACAACCGGAAGTCCGAAAGGTGTCCTCTTTACTTATCGAAACATATTGACGGTTGCCCTTACGATTGCGGTGGAGATGGAATTGAAGCCAGAGAGCCGCATCCTCCATATGATGCCACTCAGTCATTCGGCGCCGTTACATCTTTTCTTAGTGTCAGGTCTATATGTCGGCGCAACCCATGTCGTCGTGCCAACCTTTACTCCTGAATTGCTGCTTGAAACGGTTGCTAAGGAAAAGACTACCCATTTCTTCGGAGCACCGATTGCTTATTTAGCCACCTCTAAACACCCAGAGATTGATAACTACGATCTATCCTCGATGAAATACTGGATTTATGGAGCTGCCCCACTTTCAAAAGAAGAAGTCATGCAGGTGAAAAACAAATTTAAAACCGATCAACTTGTCTGCGTATACGGATTGACGGAAGCAGGTCCGAATGGAACATTGCTTGGTTTCGAGGATCATGAGGAAAAAGCAGGAAGCATCGGTAATCGGGCTGCTTTGAATTGTGAGATTCGGATTGTTGACTACAAAGGTGAGGATGTACAACCGGGAGAAATCGGTGAAATCATCCTTCGTGGGGAAGGGAACATGAAAGGATATTATAAGGATGAGGAGCAGACAAAAGCTGTATTGAAAGATGGCTGGCTATACACGGGAGATATGGCTCGTGAGGATGCAGATGGATTCTATTGGATGATTGACCGGAAGAAAGACATTATTATTTCTGGTGGTGTCAATATTTACCCGAAGGAAATTGAAAATCTATTACTCACACATCCTCTCGTTTCAGATGTCGCGGTAGTCGGAATCCCGAACCCTGACTGGGGTGAAACGGTGAAAGCCTGTGTCGTTCTTGATGGGGAAATAGCTGATTTGGAAAATGAGTTGAAACAGTTCTTACATGGTAAAGTAGCGGATTATAAGGTTCCAAAGGTTTACGAAGAAATGAATGCGCTTCCAAGGAATGCAACTGGGAAATTACTGAAACATGAGTTAAGGAAACAAGTGACAGGATAAGTTCTACATCTTAGGAGGAATGAAAATGTTGGATATTAAAGAAAAGAAGAATACAGGAAATTTTTATATTGAAGATCTTAATTTGCGCAGGCTGTTAAAAGAAACGTTGTCGGGGGATTTTTTCGAGTGGGCGGATAAAGAATTGGAGAATTACGGAGAATTATGTGCAGGGCCAATTGATGAAAGAGCAGCACACACGGACAAGGAAGGCGAGCCAAAGCTGATCCGCTATGACAAGATGGGAAACGAAGTCTCCAAGGTCTGGTTGAACGAGGGCTATAAGCAATCCGTGAAGGATACGTATAACACTGGAGTTGTCGGTTATGTCCATAAAGAGATTCCTAGTCTTGGACATAAAGGGAATTATGTTTATTCTTATGCGCTGAAGTACTTGCTTTCGCATACTGAACCAGGTCTTGCCTGTCCCGTGACACTGACGAAGGCGACCGCCTACCTCATTGACCATTATGCTTCCGAGGAATTAAAGGAAAAGTTTCTCCCCCACGTAATCTCGACCGGGGATGTGAAGTTGTATGAGGGAGCGACATTTCTTACGGAAAGACAGGGTGGGTCGGACGTCGGTGCCAATGAAGTATTTGCTGTAAAGACTGGAGAGGTGTACCGAATTACTGGGGAAAAATATTTTGCCAGTAATGCAGGAGCGTGCGGTGTAGCGATGGTGCTTGCACGGGTGAAAGGTGCACCTGAAGGAACAAAAGGATTAAGTCTCTTTCTCGTACCTTGGGAAGAAAATCGGGAAGCTGGGAATCTGAGGATCCGGCGGTTGAAGGATAAGCTCGGTGTCCGGGCAGTGCCATCAGCCGAAGTGGAGTTTGAAGGTGCTGTAGGATATTTGGTCGGTGAAGAGAATCAGGGATTCTACTATATGATTGAGGCGTTGAATTTATCACGGGTTTCCAATGCTGTAGCTTCGCTTGGAATTATGCGCCGGGCTTATTTGGAGGCAAGGAATTATGCGATGGGGCGGGAGGCATTCGGAAAAAAGTTGACGGAGTATCCGATGATCCAAGCAACGCTCAGTAAAATGGTCGCCAAACAAGAAGTTGAACTGAATGCGTTGTTTCGTGTGATTGAGCTGATGGATAAGGTGATGGGACTTGATACGAAACATACAGCGACGGAAAAGGAGAAAGCATTGTTTCGATTATATGTCGCAGTGATGAAAAAGGAAACTGCGGAGCAAGCGGTGCACTTTGCCCATGAAGCAATCGAGATGCATGGTGGCAATGGGTATATAGAGGATTTTGTAACGCCGAGGTTACTTCGGGATGCACAGGTTTTGACGGTTTGGGAGGGGACGGCGAATATTTTGGGGCTTGAGGTTTTGCGGTTGATTGGCAAATATGAGGTTGAGAAAGTGTTTGCAGAGGAGATGAGGGACCGGCTGGAGAGTGTTCGAAATTCTGGTAAATTGGATCATGAACTTTTCCGGTGGATTGATGTTTTGGAGGATGAGATAGACGGATTATTGAATCATGTAACTGAAATTAAGAAGCTTTCTTATGATTTGCAAACATACTATTCTAAGGATATTGCGAAGTGGTTTGTGGAGATATTTGAGAGTGTGGTGGCGGTTGAGGAGGCTGTGAAGGATGAGAGGCAGTTGAGGATTGCGGAGGTTTATTTGGAGGATGTTTGGGAGAGGAAGAGTGTCCATGCTAATCCCGTGAAGCTTGTTTGGTTTGAGGATATTGTATAGTGTCATATAAAGTTCAAAACAGAGCTCCGAACAAATCGATGTTCGGAGCTCTGTTTCTTGCCTCAATCAATTTTTATAATTAGACAGCATGTCTACTTCAGTTCAAATCTTTCCATTATATTTCCATGAGATAAATAAATTGCAGACTCATCTTCATTGAAAATGATAGAAGGTCTATTGCCGGTTACTTCTATTTCTGTAATAAGTGTTGCTGTAACTGGACTATCTTTCGTTAAGTCAGCTACATAGACACTGAGCGCATAATCATTTTCCTCCACGTTTCCGTCCACAACGGGAATAATAAACATGCCATTATCTGCAATCTGAAGCCGTTGGGTATCTAACTGTCTAAATTCCATGACGCGGATCTCGTCAGTGCCAAACTTTAAATCTTCTAATTTAATTTCTTTAAGAAAGCTATTCGCTGTATCTCCACCGTACAAGTTTGTTAACATCATGGAGTCTTCATCTTCGCCAGGCTCTTCGATGGCATAAAAGTATTTGAAATAGCCATACGGCGAATACATCCCGTCTTCCATACCGAGTACGGCAGCCTCAGCTTTAAGCGTATGGTATTTATCATCATCCTCAATCGGTTCTGTGGGGAGGAGAGGTTCCACCCTGTCATATTCATCGATGATTTCCAAATTATTCAAGTCAAGTACAGTGACCGAGCCGTCAGATTCATATCCTATTCCCAACGCAGCCCAATAGTCATTTGTCATGAGATAGTAAGTATCTCCATGTTTTTCAATGAGCCAAGGCTGAAATACATTATAAGGATCGTGATCTTCTGTCTTTTCGACTACATGCTTTTCACGGGTTTCAAGATCATAAACACTGATTTCAAAATCATCGAGATGAGTTCTCCATGTAGCGAATCTCCCATCTTCAGATAATGCAATTTCATCAGATTCCAGGTGGTGATCCGGGGAAGATATGTCTGCATGAATGATTTCTTCGCCCTCCACTAGAATCATGTACTCATCAAAGGCCAAAAATTTCACATGACCATCATTTGAAAATGTTGCAGCTAATACTTGATCGTCAAATGGTAATTGTATGGAGCCATCTTCCGTTATTTCAATTTTTTGGCCAATTAAAGATTCAAGTTCTGTACCTGGTTCAGTAGAAGTTTCGACGCTAGTCTCGCTTTCCTCTGTAGCTTCATTTTCTTCCTCTGCTTTAGAATCTGAGCATCCCGATAAAAATATGACTATAGCAATGAAAACGTATGTAAAAAAATATTTTTTCAAGTTTCTATTTCCTTTCCTTTTCTAGTTGAGATTCCACCATATTATACCAATTAAGTTTCCTTATAGATAGAATAAAGAGAAAAATAAGAATTAAGTACCAAGTATCATGTTTTATTAGAGACAGAGAAAGATTGGAAACCTACAGGGGATGGTATGTAGACTGATTGATGAAAATCAGTCCACTAAGACACCTGTATTAGCCGACAATTAATATTATGTTGGAATTGATTAAAGCAGTGAAACGATGAACTTCAAAAGTACTAAGATAATTACCTCAAACGGCTCTATATTCTTCTATAGTGATACAAACTTGATCAACCTCTCATTCATTTCCTTAATCGGTGTGATGTAGTCGCGCTTATGCCATTCGATGATGATCCCCAATATTGCGTTGGCGTGGAAACTAATCAGAAAATCGAAATCTTCACCTGTTTCCATATTGGAATTCAAAGATTCACTCATAAAGGTGCGGATTGTATCAAAAACTAAATAATAATAGGTCATAGGGATTTTCTCGTCGAACACGATTTGATAGAACTCCTGATACTTTTTGACGTGAACAAATATTTCCACCATATCAGGTGTGATATTATCGATGCGAAAATTAGTCTTCAAATATGGTTTCTCATAAGCCTTTCTCAAATCTTTCACGATGACTTCAAAGTAATGTCTGAATACTCCGTGGACATCTTTATAATGGAGATAAAATGTTCCACGATTAATCTTTGCCAATCTGCATAATTCCGAAATGGTGATTGTTTCTAACGGTTTTGTTTGTAGTAGGGTAAGTAATGCCTTTCGCAAGCTTTCTTCCGTTTTAATGATGCGTAGATCTTTTTTCATTTTATTTTCTCCTTTATTCAACAAAATTTTTGAAAACTGTTGAATACTAAGCAGTTTAGCTTTTTCTGTTGATTGTAGACTTTCTTTTTTGATTGTATAATTATTGTACAGTTGTTTATTATCTTAATCAATAAGGAGGAAATTCAATTGAAACTAAATGAAAAAGTTGCGGTTGTTACAGGTGCGGCGTCAGGTATGGGACGAGCGATTGCGAAGTTGTATGCGAAAGAAGGGGCTAAAGTCATTGTTGCCGATTTGAATCTCGAGGGAGCAGAAGATGTAGTAAAAGAAATTACTGCTGATCATGGTGTTGCAATTGCAGTACAGGTGAATGTAGCAAAACAAGAAGATATTGATTTAATGATTGATACAGCTGTGACTGAATATGGGAAACTCGATATTTTAGTAAATAATGCAGGAATCATGGATGGATTTGAACCAGTCGCCGATATCACCGATGAGCGCTGGGATTTGATATTTGATGTAAATACTAAAGGTGTGATGCGTTCTATGCGTAAAGCGATTCCGTTCTTCCTTGAGCAAGGAAGCGGTACGATAGTAAATATTGCATCCACTGGTGGAATGAACGGTGCACATGCTGGAGCGACTTATGGAGCATCTAAGCATGCAGTTATCGGTTTAACGAAAAACACAGGATATATGTACGCACAAAAAGGAATTCGTTGTAATGCGATTGCTCCTGGAGCGGTAAAAACGAATATTTCTGCATCTATGAAAAACATCAGTGAATTTGGAATGGAACGTACAAAAGTTGTTCAAGGTGTTATCCCAGCAGTTGGTGAGCCGGAAGATATCGCAAATGCAGCATTGTTTTTAGCATCCGATGAATCAAGTTTTGTAAATGGAGCGGTGTTGACGGTTGATGGAGGATGGACTGCGGCATTTTAAAAATTTATTGTTTAATTAAAAAGAATCACTAAGAATACCTTGGTGTGAACGACACTTCAATGTTAGAAATTCTATTCATTGAGGTGTCTTTTTGTTTCTCTTTTTATCTGAGTTCACAGTAAGTAAATTTCATATACAAAAAATACCATTAATTTCAACTGCAAATAGGTTGCTATTCAGCCGATATAACTAGGGTGTATCTTAAACAAATACAAAGGGCAATAAAAGTATTATTATAGGGGGAATGATTGAACAAATGATAAATAAAGAAGGTAAGCGTACATCTTCAAATCAGAAAAAAGGAACGATCTTCAATCGGTCGCTGAGGAATCAGATATTACTTCCTTTTCTCGTTCTTATGACTGTAGTAGTTGGAGTCGTTGCGTTTGTCAGCTATGAATCTAGTGCGCGTAATACAATGGAGGAGCTCACAAATAATGTGGACAGCCAGATGGCCGGGATGAATGGTACATTTGAAATATTCTTCCAAAATATACATAACCATATCGATCGTTTTGTGTCTAGTGATTTGCTGGCAGAATATGAACCGAAGAATAAGACGGAGATACTCAAAGACCTGGCCGCAACGAGGGATGCAGATGATACGATTGCCTTCATCTATACAGGAATTGAGGAAACGGAAGAAATGATCGATCCCGCTGGAGATTTAGAGGAGGGGTATAACCCGACTGAACAAAGATGGTATAAGCAAGCTGTAGGTGCGAATGGCGAAACAATTTGGACCGAGCCTTATCAAGATGAAGGAACCGGAGAGACAGTTGTCACAGCAGCTCGAGCTTTTTACGACAAAAAGACGAATGAGCTGACTGGTGTATTTGCACTGGATGTTTCTGTTGATATCCTCCTAGAAATGGTTCAAGAGATAAAGATTGGGGATGCAGGATATGCAATTGTTCTGGATGATAGTGGAACATACATCACTCACCCGAACGAAACACTAATCGGCGAGGATGCTTCTGTGAATAGCTTCTATGAGGAGATGATGACTGCCGAAGAAGAAGGAATTATGGAATATGAATTTGAAGGTGATGACAAAATCATGGCCTTCGCTAAGAACCCGACAACTGGTTGGATCCTTGCTGGTACAGTGAATGTGGCTGAATTTGAGGCAAAGGCAAGGGATATCCTTGTTCCAATATCCATTGCTCTTGCACTTTCGTTAGTTTTAGCGACACTTGTATCCCTTTGGATTACGAAGCGTATCACAAGCCGTATTAAGACGGTAATGGAGCGGATGAAACAGATTGCGGCTGGAGATTTGAGCCAAGAGCCGATAAGGGTGCACACGGTCGATGAAATGGGCCAGTTAAGTGTCGCAACGAATGAGATGAATAAAAATATGCGCGAGCTGTTGAATCAAGTAAACGTTGTTTCAGAAACAATTTCAAGTCATAGCGAGGAACTTACCCAAGCAGCAAGCGAAGTAACTACTGGGACAGACCAGATTGCAATTACGATGAGTGAACTAGCAGAAGGCTCGGAAAGACAAGCGGATAGCGCAAGTGATCTCACGGAAATTTCTGAGACGTTTACGAGCAAAGTAGATGAGGCAAATGTCAGTGGTGAGCACGTCAAACAGAATTCAAATCGCATTCTTGAGATGACTGGTGAAGGTAGTAAACTTATGGAAACATCGACTATAAAAATGCGGGAAATCAACCAAATTGTTAGAAGTTCCGTGGAAAAAATGCAGACTTTCGAGAACCACTCCCAGGAAATATCCCAGCTTGTTTCTGTAATTCGTAGCATTGCTGAGCAAACAAATCTGTTGGCCCTCAATGCTTCTATCGAGGCAGCACGAGCGGGTGAATCTGGTAAAGGTTTCGCAGTAGTTGCTGATGAGGTCGGGAAACTAGCAGAACAAGTTGCTGTTTCTGTGAGTGAGATAACAACTGTGGTCAATAATATTCAGTCAGAATCCACCATAATTGCAGAATCCTTAAAAGACGGTTATGTAGAAGTTGAACAAGGAACTGAACAGGTTATATCGACTGGGCAGACATTCCAAGAAATTAGTACAGCAATTACAGAGATGGTGGAAAATATCAATATTGCAACTGGGAATCTAGCGGTCATTACTACAGGCAGTCAAGAAATGAGCGCCTATATTCAGGAAATTGCCTCTGTTTCTGAGGAATCAGCAGCAGGAGTCGAACAGACTGCTGCATCTGCCCAGGAAGTAAACGGATCAATGGAAGAGGTTGCCGGGAGTTCTGAGCATCTTGCTAGATTAGCTGAGGAGCTTAATGAATTAGTTGGGCGGTTTAGGTTATAAATGTAGTGTTTTGATAACGGGCGTTTGTATAAGGAAGCTGCTGGAGAATATCACACAATGGAATCATAGTGCCTGGATATCAGTTGGGTTGAGATACCTTATTTCACATGGAAGATGATGAGGAAAATATATATACTAAAAAATTTCCATAGAAATATTTAACTTAATTTAAAATCTGCCGATATAATAATTGAGTCACAAAGAAGTGATTGTTTAATACAGACTTTTAGGTATGGTACCAACTAAGACGATGTATTTTCATACACGAATTTAGTGACGTATTAATTTCGGTAATAACTCTACATAGAGTTGTTATAAATAAAAGGGACACAAGGATGTGACCCTAAAAACAAAACAGGGAGGTAGATTGATTATGATTATCAATCACAATATTTCAGCTCTTAACGCACATCGCCAATTAGGAGTAAACCAAGGTGCAGTACAAGGATCTTTAGAAAAGCTTTCTTCAGGCCTAAGAATTAACAAAGCAGGAGACGATGCAGCAGGACTTGCAATTTCTGAGAAAATGCGTAACCAGATTCGTGGTTTAGAACAAGCTTCTACAAACGCTCAAGATGGAATCAGCCTTATCCAAACAGCTGAAGGAGCTTTAAACGAAACACATGCAATTTTACAGCGTATGGGTGAGTTATACACTCAAGCAGCGAACGAAACACTGACTGATGAAGATGCAGGGAAAATTGAAGATGAAATTGAAGCACTTACTGCACAAATTGGAAGTATTGCCGAGCAAACTCAATTTAACACAAAGAAACTACTAGATGGTACTGCAACTGAAGCAATCACATTCCAAGTTGGTGCTAACTCAGGTGAAACAATTGAGTTAACATTAAGTGATGCTACTGTCGATGGTTTAGGCTTAGATGGTTTAACACCGTTGGATGGAACTAATGCAACAGCTTCAGGTAATCTGGATTTAATTCAAACTGCTATTAATACTGTTTCTGAACAACGTTCTAACCTTGGAGCAGTTCAAAACAGACTAGAACACACAATCAATAACTTAGGTACTTCAGCAGAAAACTTAACTGCTGCAGAATCAAGAATCCGTGACGTTGATTATGCCGAAGCTGTTTAATGTAGAGTGAGGCACAGTCGTCCTAACTGGGAACGGTTAGCGATTACTACTGGGTGAATTGCTGGAAACCCCTTAGAGCTTGTCTTACCACAACAGAGCTGGAAACAGCAGATGTGATGGTTCGAAAAAAGACGAGATTGGGCAATCAGCAGCCGAGCTCCTGTGAGGAAACTCTGGAGAAGGTTCAACGACTAGAATATACCACCTAATGCAAATGCGATGGTGATGAAATTCGTAGGTGAATGATAGAGCCGCAATATCTATCAGAATCCGAAGATCCCGGCCCCTACTAGAAAACTAGAGGGTGAAGATATAGTCTGGTCATTTATGAAAGTAAATGTTCGCACGATGGCGAAAGAAATGATGGAGTTCACTAAGAACAATATCCTTTCACAAGCGGCACAATCTATGTTAGCTCAATTTGAACAGGATGTAGCATAAACTGTTCTAGGGCGTCCGTTGAAGTAATTTAACGGAGTATGACTGGGTGAATTGCTGGGAAATCCTTAGAGCTTCATCGACCACAACGTGGCTGGAAACGGCGGGCGTGAAGGTATGAAAACATGAAGATTGGATAATCAGCAGCGAAGCTCCTGTAGAGAAATCTTGGAGAACGTTCAACGACTAGGATATACCATCTAAAGCAAATGCTATGATGATGAAATCCGTAGGGTGTTTAAAACATTCGAAGTGCCCAGCCCCTTATGAAGTTAAGGGTGAAGATATAGTCTATTCTGTGCATCGAAAGACACAGCGGCAAAGCAAGCCAACCAACAACCACAGGGAGTATTACAATTACTTCAATAATATAATAATTAGAAAGAGACCCTATAAATCTGGGGTCTCTTTTTCTATATGAATAATATTTATCGAACTGACAGTTCATCAAATATAAAAGTCATAACAAACCTTTCTTTCTCAATTCACTCATTTTATAGGTAACAGACCAATAGGTTCTTCCTAAGTTATTTGCAATCTCTTTGTCTTTGTACCCTGACCTTTTCATTTGGAAAATCTTGTTAATTTCGAGAGTAGAGTAAGGGTTCCTTCTACTTGATGAACTTAATTTAATTATTACCTCTATACCATATTTTTCTTTTATCCTATTACTGTACAATCTTATTTTCTCATCAAGGCATGTTTTATATTTCATAGAAGGTATTTCTTGAACATAAGGTTTAATCAGATCTAGAAAGTACCTTACATCTATTTCTTTGTTCAACTTCAATAAACTCTTATTGCCATCTGGATGACTAGAAACGGAAAAATTTGTGTTGAATGTTTGATTGAGGTGTGCTGCTAAACTTAAATTTTCATTTCTAGTTAGATTTAAAGTATAGAGCTGAATATTTGGATGACAATATAGTGTGTTTTTTTCTTTATTATAATGATAAGAGAAATTTAAACTTCCATCATCTAAATAAAGGGTCGATATAAATATAGGATGATTGCATTTCGAAATAAATGAGGAAGTTAACGACTTTATTCCGTTTGGATAAAGAAGGGGATATAAGTTTGTGAAATATGGATGACTGGGAGTGTAAAATAAACTGTGTAAGTGAGAGAGCGTACGGCTCTTGCTTCGCAGTTTATTTTTTTATTGTTAGAATAAACATATAAGATTGGGAGGTTATTCT